>VGCG01000016.1 GCA_016870175.1 Alphaproteobacteria bacterium | reverse complement strand
CTAAAAATATGATTAAAAAGATAGTTATTAAGGGCGCAAAAGAACATAATCTAAAGAATATTTCTTTAGAAATTCCTAAAGATAAATTTATTGTAATCACCGGTCTATCTGGTTCAGGTAAATCGTCTTTAGCTTTTGATACTGTATATGCGGAAGGTCAAAGAAGATATGTTGAAAGTTTATCAGCCTACGCAAGACAATTTTTAGATAAAATGAAAAAGCCAAATGTTGATTTCATTGAAGGATTAAGCCCCGCAATTTCAATAGAGCAAAAAAACACCAGCAAAAACCCTCGATCAACTGTTGCAACTGTTACTGAAATTTACGATTATATGAGGGTTCTCTACGCTCGAGCAGGTGTTCCTTATTCACCGTTTACTGGAAAACCTATTGCATCACAAACCATAACTCAAATTGTGGATAAAATTAAAGAACTTCCACAAAAATCAACTATTTATTTATATGCACCAATAGTACGTGGGCGAAAAGGTGAATACAAAAAAGAAATTTTAGCTTTTAAAAAAAGGGGTTTTAGGAAAGTAAAAGTTGATAATGTGTTATATGAAATTGATAAAGTGCCTGAATTGAATAAAAATCTAAAACATGATTTATCAATATTGGTAGATAGGATTGTCTTAAATTCATCGTTGGGAAATAGACTTGCTGAGGGAATTGAAACAGCGGTAAATATAGCTAATGGACTAATTTTTGTTGAATATCAAGATGAAACTTTACCCAAAAATTTTATAAAGATTGAGAAACTCATATTCTCAACAAAATTTGCTTGTCCTGAAAGTGGTTTTACTATCGAGGAAATTGAACCAAGATTATTTTCTTTTAATAGTCCTTTTGGAGCTTGTGAGGAATGTGAGGGAATTGGTGTAAAATTAAATGTTGATCCTAATTTGGTCGTCCCAAATGAGAAAAAAAGTATTGCCGATGGCGCAATAGAGCCATGGTCAAAATCCTCGACTTTATATTATGCTCAAACTCTCGCTTCTATTGCTAAACACTATGAATTTTCACTTGATGAAAAGTGGTATAAATTACCAAAAAAAATTAAAGATGTATTACTATTTGGTTCTGATGATGAAGAAATAAAATTTAATTATGATGATGGATATGAAAAATATTCACATAAAAAAACCTTTGAAGGTGTAGTTAATAATTTAGAAAGAAGATATCTAGAAACAGACAGCGACTGGAAAAGAGAGGAAATTGCTCAATATCAATCAGAAACTAAATGTGAAAGATGTAAAGGACACAGATTAAAAGATGAAGCTCTTTGTGTGAAGATAGACAATCTTCATATTAGCGAAGTCACTCAAAAATCAATTCGAGACGCTGCCAATTGGTTTGAAAATTTAAAATTAATTCTCAATCCAACACAATTAAAGATTGCTGAATATATTTTGAAAGAGATTAATGAAAGATTAAATTTTTTATTAAACGTGGGATTAGATTATTTAACTTTATCCAGAATGTCTGGAACTTTATCTGGAGGAGAAGCTCAAAGAATAAGATTAGCATCACAAATTGGATCTGGTCTTACAGGGGTATTGTATGTACTAGACGAACCCTCAATTGGTTTGCACCAAAAAGATAATGTTAAACTAATCAACGCTCTGAAAAGATTAAGAGATTTAGGCAATACTGTAATTGTAGTTGAGCATGATACAGAAACTATGGACAATGCAGATCACATAATCGATTTAGGCCCTGAGGCTGGCAGTAAAGGTGGTGAGATTGTAGCACAAGGAACAATTAATGAAATAAAATCTAATAAAAATAGTATAACTGGAAAATATTTGTCAAAGCTTTTAAAAATTAATGTTCCTGTGAAAAGAAGATTAGCTAAAAATGGTCGGTTTTTAGAAATTAGTGGTGCTTCAGGAAATAATTTAAATAATGTAAATCTTAAAATTCCACTTGGAACATTAACCTGTATTACTGGTGTTTCGGGAAGTGGTAAGTCTACATTAATACTTCAAACATTATTTAATGCTTTAAATTTAAGCTTAAATAATAATAAATCGCGAAAAATTCCAATGCCTTTTAAAGGTTTTAAGGGTACAGAGTTAATTGACAAAGTTATTGACATAGATCAATCACCAATTGGTAGAACTCCTAGATCAAACCCAGCTACTTATACAGGAGCCTTTGGTCCAATAAGAGATTGGTTTACAGCATTGCCAGAGTCAAAAACTAGAGGATACAAACCGGGACGATTTTCATTTAACGTAAAAGGAGGAAGATGCGAGGCTTGCGAAGGTGATGGGGTAATTACTTATGAAATGCATTTTTTACCGGATGTTTATATACAATGTGACGAGTGTAAGGGCACAAGATATAATAGAGAAACTTTAGAAATTAAGTTTAAAAATAAAAGTATTGCCGATGTTTTAAATATGTCAGTTGATGAAGGATGTGAATATTTTGAAAATATCTCAAACATAAAATCGAAATTACTTACTCTTAAAAAAGTTGGTTTGGGGTATATAAAAATTGGTCAACAAGCTACAACACTTTCAGGTGGTGAAGCCCAAAGAATTAAACTTGCAAAAGAATTATCAAAAAAATCAACTGGTCGAACTATGTATATTTTGGACGAACCGACGACCGGTTTGCATCAGCACGATATCAAAAAATTGCTAGAAATTCTTCAAACCTTTGTTGCCTTAGGTAATACTGTGGTCGTAATTGAACATAATCTTGATGTGATCAAAACAGCTGATTATATTGTTGATATGGGTCCCGAAGGTGGAATTAAGGGAGGAAATATTATAGCGGAAGGTAAGCCTGAAGAAATTTGTAGCATACCAGGTAGTTTTACTGGCCAGTTTTTAAAACCACTATTATAAAAAAAAATAGTTATTTTTTTTAAAAGTTATTATAATATAATTAGATAGAATCATGAGTAATCTATTATCCTCTTTGCCAAAAACAGTTCATATTTCTTTAATACTAGGAATTATTTTGTTTTTAGGATTATTTTTTCAAAATGGTGGTTTTGAATTTGACACATTGTTTTGGAGTTGGATATTTAGGTATATTCATGTAGTTGTTGGAACTATGTGGATAGGGTTGCTTTGGTATTTTAATTTTGTTCAAATTCCTAATATGCCAAAAATACCTGATGAACAGAAGCCAGCTATTTCAAAGGTAATAGCTCCAGCTGCACTTTTTTATTTTAGATGGGCTGCGGCACTAACAATTTTATCAGGACTTATCGTTGCATACCTAAATGGTTATCTTCATGACGCTTTAAAACTTAGTTACGGCTCAGGTATCCCCAAACACACTGCAATTGGTATAGGAATGTGGCTTGGAATTATTATGGCTTTTAATGTTTGGTTTGTAATTTGGCCAAATCAAAAAAGAGCATTAGGGATAATTGAATGTGAGCCGGAAATAAAAGCAAAATCAGCTAAAACAGCTATGCTGTTTTCAAGAACAAACGCTTTACTTTCACTTCCAATGCTACTTTCGATGGTAGCTGCACAAAATCTTTATTAATTTTATTTAGCGTCTTCTTCTCTTAAAAGTGTTTTTTGAGAAACGTTAAGTTTCACTATGATTGCGTTAGCAACGTAAATCGATGAGTAAGTTCCAATAATTATTCCGAAAATCATTGCAAGAGAAAATCCTTTTAAAATATCTCCACCAAAAAAATAAATAGCAAGCACAACTAATAAAGTAGTTAATGATGTATTAATTGTTCTTGAAAGAGTTTCATTAATAGAAATATTAGTTAGTTCTTCAATTTTATAATGGGAAAATTTCCTTAAATTTTCTCTTACTCGGTCAAAAACAACAACAGTATCGTTAATTGAATAACCAATAATTGTTAAAATAGCAGCAACTATGGATAAATCTATTTGTAAATTTAATAATGAAAAGAGACCTAAAACTATAATAACATCATGGAAAACTGCAACAATTGCAGCAAGACCAAATTGCCATTCAAATCTAATCCAAATATAGATAAGCATTAGTATAAAAGATACGAAAATAGCAATTACTGATGATTTATATAATTCACTACTAACTTTTGGACCAACATTTTCAATTCGTCTAAAATTAAAATTGTCACCAAAAGATTTACTTAATGAGATTTTAATTTCGTCAATAATATTATCCTTATTATATTTATTTTCAAATTTAATTAAAAAATCTTCGTTATTATCAAATTTTTTAACAGTAAAGTTACCTAAATTCATTTTGCTAAATGAGTCTCTTAATGTATTTACATTAATTTTAGTATCTAAGGATCTAAGCTCTATTAAAGTTCCACCTTTAAAATCAACGCCAAAATTTAATCCATTAAAAATCAATAATAAAAATGAAATTAAAACTAAAATCAGCGAAATAATTCTGAATTTGTTATAAAATTTATTAAATGAGATCATTTAAATTAATTTTGGTTTGTCTTTGTTACTAAACACATAGATTGCGGTTAATAATCTTGAGATAAAATAAACTGAAAAAAGAGTTGTAAGAATTCCAAAACTCAAAGTTAATGCAAATCCTTTTACAGGACCCGATCCTAAAAAAAATAATACCATTGCTGCTAGTATAGTAGTTATATTTGCATCGATAATTGAGGTTCTTGATTTAGTATAACCACTATCAAATGCCAAAATAGGATTTTTTTCAATTTTTAATTCTTCTTTCACTCTCTCAAAAATTATTATATTTGCATCAACGGCCATACCTACAGTTAAAATAATCCCTGCAATACCTGGTAGTGTTAGAGTTGACTCAAAAATAGTTAATATACCCAATAGCATAAAAATATTAATAATTAATGTTATATTAGAAATTAAGCCAAAGATTTTATATTTTAAAAACATAAATAGCATGACTAAAAGAAAACCAATAGCTAGTGAAATGACTCCATCATTAATAGAGTCTTGTCCAAGATCTGGTCCAACAGTCCTCTCTTCGATTATATTTAAAGGAGCTGGTAGTGCACCTGACCTTAGCAATAATGCCAAATCAGTTGCAGTTTGAAATGTAAACCCACCACTTATTTGACCTGAACCACCCGCTATAACATCTCGGATAACTGGAGCACTTATAATTTTACCATCTAATACAATAGCTAATTGTTTACCAATGCCCGTTGATGTGGCTTTACCAAATCTTTTAGCTCCTACTCTATCTAATGAAAATGAAACAACTGTTTCATTTGTTTGATTATCCATTTTAGGCTGAGCATCCAACAAGTTTTCACCGCTTAAAACTATTCTTTTACTTACTATTTCCTCGTCAATTCCATTTTCATATTTTAATTTTTCAACTCCAAAAGCGTCTGCGTTATCATTAGTCACAAATCTAAAACTCAAGTTCGCGGTTTTTCCTAAAAGGGACTTGATTCTTAATGGATCGTCTAAGCCAGGCAACTCAACCAGTATACGGTTGTTTCCTCTTTTTAAAATATTTGGATCATTAGTACCTATTTCATCTATTCTACGTCTTACGATTTCTATAGCTTGATCTTGAGATGAAATGTTTAATTCAATTAATCCTTGTTTCGATAGAGTAACCTGAAAACCATCATTAAACTCATCAAGGTTAAATTGATGCATTTTAAAAGATTGATAATAGGGATTAATTTCACTTTTTTCATCTCTGAAATTCTTAATTACTTGTTCTTTATCGGGACTATCAACTTTAAAAGAAATAGTTTGATCAATAAGTTTTAAATCAATAATATTAATATTTTGTTCTTTAAAATAATTTCGTAGAACGGTTGTCATATTTTGAAGTTTTTGCTGTATGACGGGCTCATCATCAATTTCAAGCAAAAGATAAGATCCACCCAAAAGATCGAGTCCGAGATTAATTTTTTTATTAAAATATTTATTATCTGTTTTTAAAAAATTTAAACTAGCAATTAAAATAAAAAATAGAGTAAAAATAAAAATAAGTATTACCCTTAGTTTTGAAAAATATAGCACTTAAATTTAATTAGATTTATTTTTTTACTTCTTGAACATTTAAAAGTGCTTGAATACCTGTTGATTTAACAATTTCAACTTTAACATTTTCTGCAATTTCAACTTCAACTTTATCGTTATCAATTATTCTTTGGATGGTACCTGTGATACCGCCAGAAGTAATGACTTTATCTCCACGTTTTAGAGCTTCAATCATATTTTTATGCTCTTTAACTTTTTTTTGTTGTGGTCTAATTAAGAAAAAATAAAAAATTACAAAAATTAAAATTAACGGTATAAATTGTCCGATTCCAGCAGTGTTCATAAATCTCCTTAAAATTAAATGAATAATTATACTATCTAAAAGATATTAACAACTTTAAATAGCTGAAATTTTTTCAATATTATTCATGTAAGGTCTTAAAACTTTAGGAATTATTACAGACCCGTCTTTCTGTTGATAATTTTCTAACAAAGCAATTAAAGTTCTACCAATAGCTAACCCGCTACCGTTTAAAGTTGCAGGAAAAACAATTTCGTTATTTGAATTTTTATACCTTGTTTTCATTCTTTGTGCTTGAAATGTTGAACATGATGAACAAGAGGAAATTTCACGATATTTTTTTTCTGATGGAAGCCAAACTTCAATATCATAGGTTTTTTCAGCGCTAAAGCCCATATCACCAGAACATAATAACAATTTCCTATAAGGAAGTTCCAAAAGATCCAAAATGTCAGTAACACAATTGGTCATTCTTTCTAATTCATCTAAACAATTTTCTTGCTCAACAATGCTAACTAACTCAACTTTGTAGAATTGATGTTGCCTAATCATTCCTTTGATATCTTTACCATATGAACCTGCTTCTTTTCTAAAACAGGGCGTGGAAGCAGTATATCTCATTGGAAAATTTCTTTGATCTAAAATTTTATCCTTAACAATATTTGTTAAAATAACCTCTGCTGTTGGTATTAAAAATTTTCTGTCAGATCCCTCATCTAGCTTTATTTCAAATTGATCATTTTCAAATTTTGGCAATTGACCAGTACCAAACATTGTATTCTCAGAGACGATTAATGGAGGAGATATTTCTTCATAGCCATTTTTATTAACATGAACATCTAACATAAAATTAGATAAAGCCCTTTCTAACAATGCTAGTTTATTTTTAACAAAAACAAATCTAGACCCTGTCGTCTTTGAGGCTAAATCAAAATCAAGCATACCTAATTGCTCACCTATTTCAAAATGAGATTTTGGCGTAAAATTAAAAATTGGAATATTACCAGTTTTTTTTATTTCAATATTATCTCTTTCATCCTTTCCTAATGGAACATCGGAATGAGGAATATTTGGTATCATAGATAAAATATTATCCAATTCTATTTTTAAATTTTTTTGGTTTTCAATAATTTTTTCAAGTTCGATAGAAATTTCTTTGGATTTTTTAAATAAAGATTGATCTTTTGCTTTAGAAATATCTTTTTTTTCTTTTTCTAGAGTTTCTTTTTTAAAAATTAATTCTCTATTGTTTAAATCTAGTTTTTTTAGGTTTTCTAAATCTATTTTGACTGATCTTTTTTCTAAAGCTTTTGAAAATGCAGAAAAATTTTTTCTAATTTCTTTTAAATTATGCATTAGTATTTTTTAAATTTCTTTTCTCAATAAATCTTACTGAAATAATTGACAATTCATATAAAATTAGCAATGGAATTGCTAACCCGATTTGGCTTATAGGATCTGGTGGAGTTAATATTGCAGCAATTAAAAAAATTATCACAATCACATATCTTCTTTTATCTTTCAAAAAATCAGAATTAATAATACCAATTCTTGCCAATAAACTTAGAACAACAGGTAATTGAAAACTGATACCAAACGCAAAAATAAGTGTCATTATCAAAGATAAATATTCATTTACCTTAACCTCTAATTGAATTGGAAGATTGGTTGTTAAACTTGTACTTTCGAATGATAAAAAAAATTTTATCGCTAGGGGCATAATTAAATAATAAACAAGTACTCCACCAAGAAAAAATAATATTGGGGTTAAAATTAAATATGGCAATAATGCTTTTTTTTCATGCTTATAAAGACCGGGCGCAATAAACTTCCATATTTGGATCAATATAAATGGACAAGTAATAAAAAAAGCCCCAAAAAAAGAAACTTTAACGTACGTGATAAAAGTTTCTTGTAAAGCCGTAAAGATTAAACGTCGATCTAAGCCATTAGCTTTAACTACTTTTGCATAAGGCTCAACTAAAAAACTATATAAATTTTCAGAAAAATAATAACACACTATAAAAAAAATGAACAAACAAAGAAAACTATGAATTAACCTTTTTCTTAGCTCAGCCAAATGACTAATAAAACCGCCATCTTGCTCATCTTTACTCATCTTTATGATCTTTATTTTTTTTTATTTCATGATCGTCAATAACAATATTTGTTACTTCGTTTTGGATATTGCTCATGTATCTCTTCAATTTAAAAATCCCATGAGATATTTTTTTTAATACAACGGGAAAATCTTTTGGTCCAAGGAAAATTATGGCTATAACTACGATTATTAAAATCTCAAACCAACCTATTGAAGGCATTTGATTTAATCTTTATGATTAGAGTCTTTATTATTTTCTGAAATATTTTTAGGTTCAGCATCGTCCGTGTCTGATGCCATTCCTTTTTTAAAACTTTTTATACCTTTCGCTACATCACCCATTAAACTTGAAATTTTTCCCCTACCAAATAATAAAACAAGTAATATTACTACAATTGCTATTTGCCAAATTCCTGGACTCATATAATCTTATAACGTTTTTTTATAATAATTAAAAGTAAGTTTTATTCTTTATTTTCAGGATCTAAAGTATCTCTGAGCATTTCGTCAATATTTGAATAGATATCATCTTTTTTTTCCTCTTGTTTTTCTTTAAAAAATTTTCCAGTGCCAAAAATCGAATTATCAACACTATCTGTATCGATTAGTCCTGCTGCACCTAATTCATCAACTGTTGGCAAATCTGACAATTTTTGCAAATTAAAATGACTTAAAAAATGATCGGTTGTTACATATTGAATTGGTTTACCAGGTACATCTTTTCGACCACCAGGTTTTACCCAATCAAGCTCCATTAAAATACTTAATGTATTAGTACCAAATGCAACCCCCCTTATTTCCTCAATTTCTGCCCTTGTGACAGGTTGATGATAAACAATTATTGCAAGGGTCTCTATAGCAGCTTTGGATAGTTTTTTTTCAACAGCTTTTTCTTGTGACATTAAATTAGAAAGATTTGGGGATGTCCTAAAAGACCATTTATTAGAAATGCAGACTAAATTAATTCCACGATTAGAATATTCGTTTTGAAGCTTTTCTAAAGATTTTTTTATATCAGTTTTTTTAGAAATTTTATTTTCTATGGTATCTATATCCAAAGGTTCAGCTGCAGCAAAAATAATAGCTTCAATTTCTTTTTCAACATCAGTTAATTTTGAAGGAAAATTTAATACATTATATTTGGTTATTTTTTTATTATTAATCATTTTTGTCTCTTACATAAATATCGTCAAAAAGGTTATTTTGTTTAATTATTAAATTCCCTTCTTTAACTAATTCTAACGATCCAGCAAAAATACCAGCTTGTCCAGTTTTTTTAAATTTATTTCCTATTCTAAAATTTAATGGAATTAAATCAGCTAATTTCTTCCAGTCGGTTAATTTACCAAAAAATTCTCGAATGGTTTTTATTCCATCCTCAGTTGTGAAAACAGGAAGTTTTGGTATATTCATTTTTTTAAAATCTTTAGTCATTACTATTAATGAGTAAGATTTTAATAATTCAAATAATGTAAGACTATATTCACTAGTATATATAGATCTTATATTTCCCTTCATGCCTCTAGTTCTAATTTCTCTACCTAGACGGTCTCTTTTAAGCATTTGATCTGATAACAGACGAATTAATTCCAATTTTTTTAATTGTACTTTTAATTTTTCAGCAACTTCATGAACTTTAAATTCTTCATCTGGGTCTCCAGGTAACAATAATTTAGACTTCAAATAAGCTAACCAGGTTGCCATTAATAAATATTCAGAAGCTAATTCAAGATTTAAATTTTTTTCCTTGGTTATATATTCGTAAAATTGATCTGCTAATTTTGTGATTGAAATATCTTCTAAATCAACTTTTTGGGCTTTAGCTAATTCAAGCAGGACATCAAGAGAACCCTTATAGTTTTGAATTTCGATATTAAATAAACGAGAATCAGATAATGACATAAATAATATTAACTTAAAATTTTATAAAATTGTGATGTTTTTTTAATGATAAATCTGTCAACCAATGGTGAATTATTTGCAATGATCTCCATTTCTTTAAGGTTTGCATTGCAATGCAAAACAATATTACAACCGGCCTCAAAAGCTTTTATTGTACTTGTTTTAATATTATTTTTTAAACTTTTCATCGATAAATCATCAGATATTAAAATATTTTTAAATCCAATTTTATTTCTTATAAAATTAATCATTTTTTTTGAATGTGTAACGGTATTAACTGGATCAAGACTTTTATAAATTATATGAGCAGTCATAGCGAAAAAACTTTTTTTATTTTTAAAAGTATAAAAATCATTTTTTATTAAATATTTTATAGATTCATCTACAACGGGCGTAAAATTATGACTGTCTACTTTAGCAAGACCGTGGCCTGGGATATGTTTCATTATTGTACCAATTAGATTTTTATGAAATAGATTAATACAAACATTACCTAATCTAGAAACTATTTTTTTATCATTTGAAAATGATCGATCACCAATTACACTACTAGCGTCTTTATATCTTAAGTCTAAAACTGGAACTGTATTAATATTAACACCAATAATTTTTAATAAATGGCAAGTTCTATCAACAAATAATTGATAATATGCCTGAAATTTTTTTTTATCTCTTTGATATAAATTTCCATAAAATTCTGAAGTAAGATTATCAAATAAAATTATATTTTTTAATCTATTAACTCTTCCTCCCTCTTGATCAATTAGAACTGGATAATTTTTATCCTTGAAAATTTTTTTAATTGAATCAGTAAGTTTTCTGGTTTGTTTGATTGTTTGAATATTCCTACTGAACAGAATGATGCCCCAGGGTCTATATTTTTTTAAAAAAGATTTTTCTTGCTTTGTAAGTATTAGAGATTTTAAACCAACAATAAATGCTCTCCGGTTATTCATTTTTTTCAATTAATTTCCAAAAATTATATTTTTTCTTTTTAATAATATTTGTTTCTTCTAAATATTGAATACTATTATTAGTATCATCCTCCAAAATTGGTAAGTTTTTTAAATTCATTAAAAGTTTATCATCTATGTCATTATTAACTTTATTAGAATTTATTTTATTTAAATCTGATAAGTAATATTTTATTGAAAAAAAAAAAAAGAAAAAAATAAATAGAATAAATATTAGGTATTTTATTTTTTTTATCATTACATTTTTTCAGGGGTCTCAACACCAATGATATCCATCCCGGATTTAACGACATTAGCAATTGACTTTAAGAAAATTAATTTATCATCTGAAATATTTTTTTGTTCGTTAATAAACCTTTTCTCAGGCATATCTTTACCTAAATTCCAATAAGAATGAAATTCTGATGATAATTCATATAAATATACTGGTATTCGATGAGGTTCTAATTTATTGCTTGCGAGATCAATACATTTCGGCCACTCAGAAATTTTTCTCAATATTTTAATTTCTTCTTTTGAATACTCAAATTTAAAATTATTTAAATCAATATTAGAATTTATATCTTTATTTAAATTTCTATAAACTGATGAAATTCTAGCATAACAATACTGAACATAATAAAGAGGATTATCCTTTGATTTTTCTTTCACGGTGTCAAAATTAAAATCCAACTCAACATCGCTACTTCTATTGAGCATTATGAACCTTGTTGCATCTTTACCAACTTCTTGTACTAAATCATCAACGGTAATGTAATCTCCTTTTCTTTTAGACATTTTATATGGTTTATTGTTTTTAATTAATTTCACTAATTGACTAACCTTACAAATAAGTTTGTTTTTTTTTTTTGAAAGCGCATGTACTGAAGATGAAATTCGCTTAATATAGCCTGCATGATCTGCGCCTAATATATTAATTAAAAAATCAAAATTACGATCTAATTTATTTTTATGATATGCAACGTCATTCGCAAAATAAGTCCAAGTACCATCTGACTTTTGTAGAGCTCTATCTTTGTCATCCCCAAATTCTGTTGATTTAAATAATAATTGTTCTCTTTCAATCCATTGATCATCATTTATTTTTATTGGTGCTTTAATTTTTCCTTTATAAAGAAGATTCTGCGTTTTTAAAAATTCTATAACTTTTTCAACTTCTTTATTTAAAACTAATTGTTTTTCACTTACAAAATTATCATGAATAATACCAAGACTTTTTAAATTTTTTTTTATTAAACCTAAAGCCTCAAAAATTGATAATTCATTTAATCTGTCAAAAATTTTGTCAAAATTATCAAATGTTAATTCTTTATTTAATTTTATAATATTTTTTGCAAAATCGACTAGATAATCGCCTGGATATAGGTCTGGGTTATTATATGGAAAAGGATCTTTAAATAAAATCTCTCTCACTCTGTAATAAACAGATTTTGTAAAATTGATAATTTGATTACCGTAATCATTAACGTAGTATTCTTTAGTAACTTTGTGATTATTAAAAGTTAAAATATTTGAGATAACATCTCCTAATATAGCACCACGACAATGTCCAACATGTAATGGTCCTGTTGGATTAGCAGAAACAAATTCTATTAAATAATTATATTTTTTTTCCTTGGTATTAATTCCAAATGTTTTTGATTGATTAATAATTTGTATAATAAATTTTGTCCAAAATATTGGTTTAAATTTAATATTGATAAAACCTGGTTTTGCAACGGCAATATCTTCGATTAAAGGATCATTTTTTTTAAATTCTTTAGATAATAGTTCAGCAAGGTCTAAAGGTGATTTTTTATTGATTTTTGACAAAACCATTGCAACATTTGTTGAGATATCGTAATCAAATTGTAATGGTGGTATTTCGGCATTAATACTTTTTAAAACATCAGGTAAGACTATAATTTTTTTTTTACTTAACTCTAAAAGAATTTTGTTAATCTTATCTATATATTCATCAAAAATATTCATTTAAAATTATTGAAAAGTTTAATAGCATATCGATCAGTCATACCTGAGATAAAATCGGAAATAGCTCTAAATTTATCAACCTTTAGTTGATTAGAAGGTATAAATTTTGAGGGGTTTGATTTAATTATTTGAAATAATTTTTTAATGATAGTTTTACCTTGATTATTTTTAATCAACACTTCTTTATTTTGATACATTTTTAATTTTAAAAAAGATTTAATTTCATTTTCAGATGTTGAAATATTTTTAGAAAAATTTACTAAGGATTTTTTTGAATTTTTTATATCTATATAAGAAGTAATGTCATTTTTTCTCAAATTTTTTTTAATATTCTTAATTAGATCTCTTATCATTATATCTATCGAATCTCTAATAATTTGATCAATTACTATTTTATAATTTTTTTTATTAATTTTTTTTTTATATTCTATATAAATATTTTTAAAAAAATTAATTTCAATTAGTTCTTCCAATTTAAATAAGTTTGCTTTTATACCATCCTGAATATCGTGATTGTCATAAGCAATATCATCTGAAATTGAAGCTATTTGGGCCTCTAATGAAGGATAATTATTAAAATTAATCTTTTGTTTAAAATTTTTTATGCCGATTAAGTTATCAAGAAGCTGCTTATTTTGAACTGGGCCACTGTGTTTTAATAAACCCTCAAGTGTCTCAATAGATAAATTTAATCCTTTAAATTTTAAATATTTATTTTCAAGAAACATAATTATACGTAATGTTTGTAAATTATGATCAAAGCCACCGTAATTTACCATGCATTCACGTAATGCATCCTCACCAGCATGACCAAATGGGGTGTGTCCTAAATCATGGGCTAAACTTAATGTTTCTGTAAGATCTTCATTTATATTTAAATACTTTGCAATTGATCTTGCTATTTGAGCAACTTCAATTGAATGAGTAATTCGAGTTCGAAAATGATCCCCTTCTGTATTTACGAAAACTTGGGTTTTGTGTTTTAATCTTCTAAATGATGCACTGTGAATGATCCTATCTCGGTCACGCTGAAATGGAGATCTATATTTTGAAGAAGGTTCTTTGTTAAGCCTTCCCTTGCTTTTAAATAAACCTAATTTCGAGTAATCTTTCATACTTTAATTTTAAATTTTAATGATTATATTAGTATTAACAGTGTTAATTAATGATTAAAGAAATTAAATTTACCGATAAAGCTTTAAAGCAAATAAATAATTTACTTACCAAAAAAGATAAAGGTTCTTTTTTTAGAATCGCTATAAAAGGAGGTGGTTGTTCAGGTTTTAAATATGAATTTACTTTTGACCTTAAAAAAAATAGCGACGATTTAAATTTTCAGAACATTTTAATAGACAAAAACTCTGCGGATTTATTAAAAGGTTCTGAGATCGACTATGTTTCAGAACTGATAGGTGAGTCTTTTAAAATAACTAATCCGCAAACTAAATCGTCCTGTGGTTGTGGTGTTTCATTTTCTCTCTGATGTTAATATCGTCTTGGAATGTCAATTCGGTAAGAGCAAGAATTCAAAATATTAAAAATTATCTTCTAAAGTATCAACCAGATATTTTAATGATGCAAGAAATCAAAACAGAAGATGTTAATTTTCCATATAGCGATTTTGCATCCATGAATTATGAAAGCCATGTATTTGGACAAAAAAGTTATAATGGTGTTGCGATTATTTCTAAAATAAAACTTAAAAATCCAAAATTAGACTTAATTAATGATAAATTTAAACAATCTAGGATTATTGCTGCAGAACTTGAACATAAAAAAAAAAAATTACAACTTATAAATGTTTACACGCCAAATGGTAATCCAGTTGATACTGAAAAATATGATTATAAAAAAATTTGGTTAGACGCTTTTATTAAACAATTAATTTCAATATTAAAAAAAAATAAAAATATTATTATTGGCGGCGATTTTAATATCATTCCTGCTGCCGAGGATGTTTATAATGCAAAAAGCTTTGAGAATGATGCTTTATACAGAATCGAAATTAGAAAAAAATTTAGAGACATATTAAGTTTAGGTTTTATTGATGTGTATAGACATTTTAATGACGTTAAAGAAGGATATACTTTTTGGGATTATATGAGGGGTGCTTGGGAAAAGAATAATGGTATGCGAATTGATCATTTTCTAATGTCGAATAACTTAATTAATATTGTCAAAAGTATAAATATAAATAAAGATCCAAGAGGCAAAGAAAAACCCTCTGATCATACACCAATTGAAATAACACTAAATTAAAAAAAAATTTAATTAACAGATAGTTAACTAAGATATTTCCTATTAAATTTTAGAAATTAATTAAATTCAAAATATTTAATAAAATTTTTATTATATAATGAGTAAAATAATAAAATTAATAAATTCTAAACATTAAATAAAAAAGGATAGGAAATTATGGATATAATTAAATATTTAAAATGGATTAGTACTGGTTTAGTTTTAGGTGGGACATTACTAACAAATTTAAATATCTACCCAATTAATATTTTTTTACATGGCCTAGGTGTTGTTGGGTGGACAATTACTGGAATTATATTAAAAGATAAAGCCATACTGACAAACTTTGGATTACAAATTCCATTATTTATAATTGGAGTAAATAAAATTTTTTTTTAATAAAAAAAATTATAGTAAAATTTAAAACATTTTTTTTAATTAGTTATTATTAGAATAAATTACTCGCGGTTCTAAAAATAATTCTTTAGAAAAAGCCTTAAACTTCTTGATTACTTGTTGTGATATCATTTCTTGGTGCAGTGAAGGAATTTTTAAAAAAATAGAATCCCCTCTTTTATAAAGTTTAAATTCGTCTAAAAATATTGTTGATATAGAGGTTAAACTGTTTGCAAATCTTAAAGCTGAACCAACTTGTTTACTGGAGAAAATTTCATTGTTGTTTAAAAATTTTAAATATTCAATTTTTGGATTATATTTAA
>VGCG01000015.1 GCA_016870175.1 Alphaproteobacteria bacterium | reverse complement strand
CGATTTGTTTTAATAAAAAAATTATTGGAAAAATTACATGATCTAAAATATCGGAATTTTCTAAACTAGCTCTAGCTAATCCATATTTTATTGTTATAAAATTATTATCCTTTAACCAAATTAAATGCGGAACCAGAATAATCACAAACACTTCTAAAGCTATAAGGTATTTAAAATCAAATTTTTTTTCTTTTTTAAAAAAAATCAAATAAATAAATAATAAAACAATTGAAATTAAAAGATAAAGAAATAAATATTTTGATAAAAAACCTACGGAAGCAAATAAACTGAGTAAAAAACAATCGGTGAAATTTATTTGGTCATTTTTATAAATTTTCCAAGAATAATAAACGGTTAAAGACCAAAATGGAAGTTGACAGATATTAACATTAAATTCAGGGGTTGTATAATTATAAAAAAAAATAGCCTCAAGTAAGACTAATGAGATTAAACTTAAAACTTTATTATTAAATATTTCACTAGCAAATTTAAATACATAAATAAAAGAAACTACTACAAAAATTTGACTTAACAAATAGTAAGACCAATCTTGTGATCCAAAGATTTTAAAAAACATTTCAGCAAAAAAAGCGCTTGCGGGAGGGTGTTTATTAAAACCCCAATCAAGATTACTACCCCAAGCTAGCGCCTCAATTGTATCTAAGGGTAAATTTTTATTAGTTAATACAGGAACAAATGTCCAAATTATTAAATGTGAAATAATAAAAATAAATAAAAGATTATTTATATTTTTACTATAAGTCATCATTTAGAAATATTTACAACAATTAACCTTCCTTGACACCTATAATTTGGTGAATATACTTCATGAATTTAAATATGCCAAAAATCGTTAAAGTAAAAAAAAAAAATTTAAAAAAATCTATTAAAACTGAAGCTAAGGCAAAAGAACTGCCCAAAGTATCTATTAAAATTTCAAAAAATTATGTTCCAAAAGAAAATGAAAAGTATATGTGCGAAAAACATAAAGCTTATTTTAGAATTAAACTTACTGAATGGAGAAAGGAGTTAATTCAAATAAATAATGAAGCGCTTTATAATGGAAGTATGGATGATAATAGTATTTCCTCTGATATTGTAGATCAAGCAAGCTCATATATTGATAAGAATGTTGAAATGAAAGCAATAAACAGACAGATAAAATTAATTTCTAAAATTGATAAAGCTTTAATGAGAATTAAAGATGGTACCTACGGTTATTGTACAGAAACTGCTGAACCAATTGGATTAAAAAGATTAATGGCAAGACCAATCGCTGATCTTTGTATTGCTGCCCAAGAAAGACACGAAAAAGATGAAAAAGTTTACGCTGACGACTAAAAATATAAAAAACTTATTTCTTTAAGATTTCAAACTAATAAATAACTAATTATTTTATCCCAAGTCTCTCTTTTGCTAATTTAGAGGTTGTTGTGAATTCAAATTTAAGTTTTTCCTCTGGACGGGCGTATTTAAAACATCCTCTTGCAGCTAAGGCACCTTCATGAAAACCTGATAAAATCAATTTTAATTTTCCTGGGTAAGAGCAAATGTCTCCAATTGCAAAAATTCCAGACTGATTGGTCTCAAAGTTTTCTGTATTAACCTTAATTGTTTTTTTATTTAAATTTAATCCCCAATTTAAAATAGGACCCAGCTGCATAATTAATCCAAAAAAACCCAATAAATAGTCTGTTTTTATTTCTTTAGTCGTTTCATTATCGTGCTTAATGATTATAGAATCTATATTTTGACTTCCTTTAATAAGCATTAATTGGAATTTAGTATATAGGTTTATTTTACCCACACTGTGAAGCTTTTTAATTTTTTCCACACTAGCCTGAGCTCCACTAAATTCATCTCTTCTGTGTACTAAATTGATTTTACAATTATTAGATAATTCTATCGCCCAATCTAAAGCTGTGTCTCCTCCTCCAAAAATAGTAACAGTTTTATTATTAAAAATATTTTTATCTTTAATTGAATAAAAAATAGACTTTCCCTCAAATTTTTCGCATTCTTTTATGGAGAATTTTCTGGGTTCAAAAGATCCAACCCCGCCTGCAATTACTATACTAGAAACATTAAATTCTTTTTTATTAACAGTAACTACACTCCATCGATTTTGATTTTTTTTTACTTCTTCAACTCTATCATTTAGATGAAATTTAATATTGAATGGCTTAATTTGTTCTAAAAGATTATTAGTTAATTCTTCACCAGTGCATTCTGGTATTGCGGGAATGTCATAAATTGGTTTATCGGGATAAAGTTCAATACACTGTCCTCCAACTTTGCTCAAATTATCCACTATTTCAGATTTAAGCCCAATCAATCCTAATTGATGAGCACAAAATAAGCCTGTTGGACCAGCTCCTATAATTAATACGTCTGTTTTGATCATCTAACTTTGTTTAGATGGAATAGTTACTTCTAA
This sequence comes from Alphaproteobacteria bacterium, assembly GCA_016870175.1. Lineage (GTDB taxonomy): Bacteria > Pseudomonadota > Alphaproteobacteria > Pelagibacterales > Pelagibacteraceae > Pelagibacter > Pelagibacter malawiensis. Next base: position 13,805 of record VGCG01000015.1, on the reverse strand, counting down.
ACCCTCTAGTGCATCTGAAACTATTAATTGACAACTAAGTCGACTATTTATTTTAGGTTCAAAAGCCATATCCAACATATCTTCTTCACCATCCTCTTTTGCAGGAAGTTTATCTAACCAATTTTCTTTGATATATACATGACACGTTGCACAGGCCATACCACCTCCGCAATCAGCATCAATTCCTGGAACATCATTCTGAACTGCACCCTCCATCACAGAAAGCCCATTTTTAACATTGATAGTATAGATTTTATTGTCATGGGTCGTGTACGTAATTTTGGCCATCAGCCTTTTATAAGGATCTAAAACAAATAAGGCAAGTATGCAAAAACATACCTGCCTTATTTTAAACTTTTATTAGTAAAACTATCTAGCTCTACTAGATTGTTGTGTAGCTGCTGCCCAAATAATTAGACCAAAAGCGATCTTATTCAAAAAGTCAGCTGCGTTGTAAACGATGTTAAGTGTGTTAGCGTCCACTCCACCTGTTAGGTATCCAAAAATGTAACCTAATGGGTAAACAGCCCAACCTACTGTAACAATCATTCTCATTGCACCAAATGCAGTAACAAGTGATTTATTACCACTTCTTTCTGCCGATTTACCAGCTTCACCAGAAAACACTTCATAAAGAATGTATATCCATCCAGCCATACCGATAACAAAAGCTAATGTAGAGTTGATATATCCAGCTTCTCCTAAATATCCACCTACTAACATTACCAATGAGCCAATTAACAATCTCCAAAATACTCCGGAAGTTGCTTTACCTACCGCTGCTAGTACAAAATAGAATTCTAGCATTAATAACGGAACCGTAATCAACCAGTCAATATATCTATAGACTGTTGGAGACTCCCCGGTAGTGACCCAAACTTCTCTCATGTATATGTAATGAACAAATGCAATACCCGTTACCAACCCAGCAACAGTAATTGACACTCTCCATCCCGCTGGAACTGAGCTTCTTTCTAAAAAAAAGAATACAGTTGCAGCTAAACATCCCATCGATACTAACCAAAATGAAATACCGACGAAATCATTTGATTGTAACATGGCTGCGTCTGCGTTTGCTACACTTGTGATGCCCATCAGGGCTACAGCTGTGAGAGCAAACAATTTTAGTTTATTCATAAAAAACTCCCTCTTTAGTTAGTTTTTACTTTTTTAGTTTATATAAACTAAGTTCAAGTTACTTTGAACTAAGATTTTGATTAAATAACAAATTAAGCAGGATTAATGAAGCAATAATTATGATTAAAAAGCCTTGGATTTACTTATGTTCTAAATTTAAATACAATTATAGGTTTTAAAACTTAATTAAGAGCATAAAAACGAATCAAATTTAAATTTACGATTTAATTCAAATATTCTTGAAAATTTAAAGGTTTTCCCTCAGGATGACCTAAAATTTTTCCATTTCTCATTTTAATTTGTCCAGCAATTATTGTTAAAACAGGTGTTCCCTTAAATTCTAAACCATCAAACGGCGACCATTTACATTTACTTTCTATATTCTGATTGGTAATTTTGATTTTTTTATCCATGTCTACAACAGTAAAATCAGCATCATAACCTTCTTTAATAAAACCTTTGTTTTTAATTCCAAAAATTTTAACTGGGTTTTCACAAACAAAATTCATTAATTGCTGAAGACTTAATTTTCCCTCATTAATATGGTTTAACATTACAGGCATCAAAGTTTGAACGCCGGGCATCCCTGATGGAGATTTTGGGTAAATTTTTTCTTTATTTTCTTTTAGATGTGGAGCATGGTCAGATCCAATTGTATCATTTAAATTATTTTTCACTGCAAACCATAATCTATCATAATGAGATTTATCTCTAATGGGAGGATTCATCTGAGCATAAGTTCCAAGCTTGTCATAACAATCTGGGGCAAACATGGTTAGATGTTGAGGTGTAATTTCAAAAGTAATATTACTTTTATGTTTTGATAAAAAATCAACTTCTTGTTTGGTTGTAACATGTAAAATATGGGCTTTTTTTTTATACTTTTCCGCAATTCTCACTATTCGTCGAGTGGAAACAATTGCACATTCCTCATTTCTCCAAAGAGGATGAGAATGGACATTTCCCTCTACAATCAATTTTTTTCTTAAATTTAAAATTTCTTCATCTTCTGAGTGAACCGCAACTACTTTTGAACTATTTTTAAATACTTGTTCAATGTCGTTTTCATTAGCAACTAATAAATTTCCAGTAGAAGAACCTACAAAAAGTTTAATTCCGCAACATCCCTCTAAATTTTTCAAATCCCCTAAATCTTTAGCATTGTCAGCTGTGGCGCCAAAAAAAAATCCATAATTACAGTACATTCTGTTTTTTGCGAGAGCTAATTTTCTTTGAAATTCAAATTTGTTGGAAGTTGGTGGATTAGTATTTGGCATTTCAAAAACACTTGTAATTCCTCCCACTATGGCTGCTCTGCTTCCAGAGTGAAGATCTTCTGTTTCAGTAGAACCCGGTTCTCTAAAATGAGTTTGAGTATCTATGCATCCTGGTAAAACTAATAATCCATCTGCATCAATTATATCTTTTGACTCAATTGCAATTTTTCCAATATTTGTAATTTTTCCGTCTTTGACTCCAATATCGCATTTTTTTAATTCTTTATTAATGTAAGATTGTCCATTTTTAATAATAAGATCTAACATTTGTAGAAAAAGTATTTATATTAAATAATTAAATTAATCAAATATGAATAATAAAGTTTATATTTTAGATGATAGAGCGTTAATTTATATTTCTGGAGAAGATAGCAAAGAATTTTTACAAAATTTAATTTCTAATGACATTAAAAAAGTAAACGAACGAAGAAGTATTTTTTCATCATTATTTACTCCTCAGGGCAAATTTTTATATGAATTCATAATTATTAAATATCAATCAGGTTTCTTTATTGACTGTGAAAAGTCACAGCAAGAAAGTTTATTAAATCAGTTGAGCATTTATAAACTTAGATCTAAAATTCAAATTCAAAATTTAAGTGATAAATTTATTTTAGCAGCACTTAGCTATAAAAAATTTATGTCTTTTGAAAATGTAGAAGATATTGAGGGCTTTACAATTAATATTGATGATGATCTGTTTTTATTAGATCCAAGAAATAAAAAATTAGGAGCTAGATTAATAATTCACTCACAAAATTTTTTTTCATTATTAAAAAAAAAAAATTTATTAATTTCTGAATTGAGAGACTATTACAGATTTAGTCATGAACTGGGTATTGTTCCAAAAAATTTGAATAAATTGCAAAATAAGTTATTTGGAATTGAGTGTAATTATGAAGAACTTAATGGAATTGATTTTAAAAAAGGATGTTATGTTGGACAAGAAAACACAGCTAGAATAAAATTGAAAAACAAATTATCAAAAAGATTATTGCCAGTAAATCTAATTAATGGAAAATTAAACATTGACGATCGTATTTATCATAACGAAATTGAAATAGGCAAAGTATTAATTGAAGATGAATATCCATTTGCTTTAATTAAATACTTGGACGAAAATTTTAACCAAAAAAATGAGTTTAAGACTAAAAATGCAATTTTAAAAATAAACCAGCCAGATTGGATTAAAATTTAGCTTATTTTAATGGTGCGGTCGGAGAGAATCGAACTCTCACGGGAAACCCACACGCCCCTCAAACGTGCCTGTCTACCAATTTCAGCACGACCGCATTATGTCTCACAATAAATGAATGACATTTAGGTTTCAAATTGATAAATTTAATAATGGAATTTACACAAGAAGTACAAAAAGTAACAGATCCTATTTATAAAAAGATTGCTAAAGTTATGCCTGAAATAGAATGGTCAGTGCACGCGCCTTATATTTATAAAATAAATAAACTTAAAAAAGAGAAAAACGCGGTCATCCTTGCTCATAACTATCAAACACCAGAAATTTATCATGGTGTTGCTGATTTTTCTGCAGACTCATTATCACTTGCAATCCAAGCCTCTAAAACTTCTGCAGATATAATTGTAATGGCAGGAGTTCACTTTATGGCCGAAACTGCAAAATTAATGAACCCAAATAAAAAAGTGCTTTTACCTGACATGGATGCTGGTTGTTCATTGTCTTCCTCAATTACTGGAAAAGATGTAAGACTTCTTAAAAAAAAATATCCTGGTGTCCCCGTTGTGTCATACGTTAATACATCTGCGGAAGTTAAAGCAGAAACTGATGTCTGTTGCACATCTGCCAATGCGGTAAAAATTGTCAAATCACTTGGTGTAAAAAAAGTAATTTTTTTACCAGATGATTATTTAGCAAAGTATGTTGCTTCTCAAACTGACGTAGAAATTATTTCTTGGAAAGGAATTTGCATTGTTCACGATCAATTTAATGCAAAAGAAATCATTGAGATAAGAAAAAATAATCCCGAGATAAAAATTATTGCTCATCCAGAATGTCCTCCTGAAGTTATTAAGGTGAGTGATTTTACAGGTTCTACTTCTGCAATGATTAAGTATGTAGAGGACAATCAACCGAAAAAAGTTATGATGGTTACCGAATGCTCTATGAGCGACAATGTTCAGGTTGAAAATCCAAATGTTAATTTTATCAAACCTTGTAATCTTTGCCCACATATGAAAAAAATAACACTTCCAAAAATTCTTGACTGTTTAGAAAATGAAACAGGCGAAATTATTATGGAAAAAAGCATAATTGAAAAAGCAAGATTATCAGTTGAAAAAATGGTCGCAATTGGCAGATAGTGTTAAAAATTAAAATAAGTAAAAATTTCATAAAAAAAACTGTTCAACAAGCTTTAAAAGAGGATCTTTATCCTAATGGAGATATCACATCATCTCTAATAAAAAATAATAAAATTGTTCATGCTAAAATCATAACTAATGAAGACTCTGTAGTAGCAGGTTTGGAATTTTCAAAACAAACTTTTAATTTAATTGATAATAAAATTAAATTTACTTCTTTAAAAAAAGAGGGATCGTTTGTTACAAAAGGCTCTGCTATTGCTAAAATAACCGGTAATGCAAAAAATATATTAACCGGTGAAAGGGTTGCATTAAATTTCTTATCTCATCTTTCGGGGATTGCAACAACCACCAAAAAATTCAAAAATTTAGTTGGCAAAAAAACTAAAATTTGTTGTACTCGAAAAACAATTCCCAACATGCGTTTAATGCAAAAATATGCAGTCAAAATTGGTGGCGGAACTAATCATCGATATAATTTAAGTGATGAATATTTAATTAAAGATAATCATATAGCGAGTGCGGATATTAAAACTGTTGTTTTAAAAGCTATAAACAATAAAAAAAGAAGAAAAATTACTGTAGAGGTGGACAACCTTCAACAGCTTAAAAAAATTATTGGACTTAAGTTTAACAGAATTTTATTTGATAATATGAAGGTTAAAGATATCAAATTAGGTATTAAAATGATCGGATCAAAATACGAAACGGAGGCCTCAGGAAATATTAACCTACACAATGTTAAAAAATATGCAGCAACGAATGTTAATAGAATATCTGTAGGTAGTTTAACAAATAGTATAAAGTCTATAGACTATTATTTAGAAATTTAATTGATAAATTTTGCAAGATTTGGTTTAAAATAATTTGGACCCTTCATTACTTTCCCAGTTTCATCAAATATGGGTTTACCGTTTTTATCTAATTTACTCATGTTAGAATTTTGAACTTCCTCAAAACATTTATCTAAATTAATTCCAAATGCATGCCCCGCACCATAAGTAACATAAAGTATATCTGTTAAAGCATCTGCCACTTCCAAAATATCTCGTTTGTCCATTGCCTCTTTAAGTTCGTTTAGTTCTTCTTTAATTAAATCATATCTAAGTTTATTAATTTTATCACTACTCAAAGAGGGTAAATTTTTTATTTCTTGACCGAATGTTTTCATAAAAATTCCAACTTTAGTAAAATTTGTCATTTTGTTCCTATTAGTTTTAAAAAAATTATTGTATATCTATATTAATTTATTGTTTACTCATTAATCAATGAAATTAAGAAAAGAGTTTGACAGCTTAGGAAGTGTAAATGTTCCCGAAAATAAATATTGGGGTGCTTCAACACAAAGATCAAATAAATTTTTTAATATCGGAAAAACTTTGGTTAATTTATCATTAATTAAATCAATTGCGATAATAAAAAGATCTGCAGCATTAGTTCATTCGAAAGATAAATTAATAAAAAGTAAAATTGCTAGTGCAATTGTAAGAGCCTCTGATGAAATTATAAAGGGTAATTTAGATGATAACTTTCCTTTAAAAGTTTGGCAGACAGGCTCTGGTACTCAAACTAATATGAATGTAAATGAGGTCATTAGTAATCGAGCAATTGAAATTTTAGGTGGTAAAAAAGGATCAAAAAAACCAATACATCCTAATGATCATGTTAATAAATCCCAATCTACTAATGATGTTTATCCAACTGCGATGCATATATCAATTGCAAGAGAAACTATTAATAAACTATTGCCTAATTTAAAAATTTTAGAAAAAGAACTAAAAGAAAAAACCAAAAAATTTAAGAATATTATTAAAATTGGTAGAACTCATTTACAGGATGCAACTCCTTTGTCTTTGGGTCAAGAATTTTCAGGGTACTATACTCAAGTTAAAAAAAGTATTGTTAGAATTGAAACTGCTTTAAAAGAAATTTATTATTTGGCTCAGGGTGGAACAGCAGTAGGAACTGGAATTAATTCAAAAAAAAATTTTGATAAAAAAATAATTAAAGAAATTTCAAAATATTGCAAATTACCTTTTAAACCAGCGAAAAATAAATTTGCTGAACTTGCAGCACACGACTCGATTGTGAATTTTTCTGGTACATTAAATTCTTGTGCTGTTGCTTTAATGAAAATTTCAAACGATATTAGATTTTTAGGTTCGGGACCAAGAGCTGGCTTTGGAGAATTAATCTTGCCTGAAAACGAGGCAGGATCATCAATTATGCCAGGCAAAATTAATCCTACTCAATGTGAGGCAATAACAATGGTTTGTGTTAAAGTAATAGGAAATCATAATACTATATCTATTGCAGGGACGCATGGTCATTTTGAATTAAATGTTTTTAAACCTTTAATTGCTCACGACATATTGCAATCTATTGAATTATTAGCTGACAGCTCGAAAAATTTCGCTCTTTTCTGCGTCAAAGATATAAAACCAAATAAAAAAAAAATTAAAGAAAATTTGGATAATTCCTTGATGTTGGTTACCGCACTTACTCCACACATTGGTTATGATGCTGCTGCGAAAATTGCAAAATTAGCATTGAAAAATAATACAACTCTGAAGACTGAAGCTTTAAAAACAAAACTTATAACTGAATTGGATTATGATAAAATTGTTGATCCAATAAAAATGATTTATCCAGAGTAGGACTTAAAAAATTTATTGATAAAATTTTTAAAATATATTTGATTTTTGAAATTATCTTTAACAAAGAAAGTTTTACCAGATAAGCTTTTTATATTTTCATTAATTATATTATTAACCTTGATTTCATTAAATTTGATATTTTCTTGATCAAAATTATAGCTAAAAGCAAATTCTAAATTTTTAATATCCGATCTAGCAGACTTAGCTATTTGAAAAAACTGGAAAATCATATCTAAATTTTTAATATCAATTGTTATTAGGCCCTCAAAAATAAGATTGTCATTTTTGACAAAAATAGCACTATTGGAAATTTTTAAGGCCAAATACTCTAGCCAATCAAATTTAGTTGAATCTAAATTAATTAAGCCATCCTCAATTTTAAAATTTATTAAGAAATTATCAATATTTATAGGATTAACTTTTTTGGAGCTTATTTTCGTATGAGCATATATATTTTTATTGTTTAAAATTTCAGTTTTAAAAAATTCGACTAAAATGGAATTTGACTTCAATAAATTATAAATATCTAATTCATTAAATTTCAAATCTGCATCCAGGAAAAATGGTTTTAAATTTATGACACCAACTGAGAACATAGTTAAATCCATTAAATCCTCAGGAGTTTGAAAACTTAGAGAATTTTTTTTTAATTGATATTTTACTGGAATTTTTTTTTTTGAATAAATAAAATTAATAATTCCATATCTATCTTTAGTATTATAGTCAAATTGATTTTCAATTTTAAAATTAAAATTTTTAAAATTTAAATTTGAAAAAATTTTTTTATTAATCTTATCATTTTCAATTTCTAAAGAATATGGAACATCAAACAATTCGTTTTTTGCTTTTAAACTATTTACAGATTTTTTAGAATTATAGTAATATTTAATTTTTTTTATATTATTAATGAACAAAACCTCTTCACTAAGATTTCTATAAAAAATATTACTATCTTTTATTATGATGCTAGAGTTTAAAAAATCATTATCTAAAAGTCTTATAAAAAAATCTGAATTTTTATCTGTTAAATTAAAATTTGAATTTTCAAAAACTATACTAGTAATTTCAATGGAATTTGGAGTTAAAAATTTTTTTAAAGAAATAAATATTTTAAAATCTTTAACTTCAATTAGCTCAGTTTTTTTATTATCTAAAGCTGATAAATTTTGAACTGAAAAATGTGGCTTAGGCAAAAATCTATAATTAAGAGTTTCTAAAGAATTAAGATTAATATTAAATTTTTGAGATATCTGACTCTTTAGCAATAATTTTAAATTATTTTTATCATAAAAAGCAGGAATTGATAAATAGCCTGCAATTAAAAAAATGATAAATACCAAAGTTAGAGAAACTCGATTATTTTTATTAAAATTCTTTTTTTTTTCTGGATAATTATAGATGTTTAATTTGTTTAAATTTCTTTTTAATAGATTATCAATGTATAGAATTTTTTTTTTTAAAATTTTAAAAAAATTATTATGACTTTCCATATAAAATTTAAAAACTTATAAAGTATTTTTTAAAATGATAAACTCTGATTATTTAAAAAATTTGAATAATTCACAAAAAGAAGCTGTAATGTATCTTGAGGGACCTTTATTAATTGTTGCAGGGGCTGGAACTGGCAAAACAAGAGTATTGACTTCAAGGATTGCTAACATAATTAATCAAAAAAAGGCTTATCCTAATCAAATTTTAGCTGTGACCTTCACCAACAAGGCTGCAAAAGAAATGCAAACAAGAGTAAGCAAAATTCTTGGCTCAACAGCAGTTGGACTTTCGTGGCTTGGAACTTTTCACTCCATTTGCGCAAAACTATTAAGAAAACATGCATCAGCAGTAAATTTAAATTCAAATTTTACCATCATCGATACAGATGATCAAAGTAGACTTATTAAAAATATCTGTAAAGCAGAAAATATTGATGTTAATCAATTGTCACCTCGATTTATTATTGCAGTAATCGATAAATGGAAAAATAGAGGATTTTATCCTTCAGAAGTTATTATAAATAATAAAGACATTTTTGAAAAAACTGTACTACCTCTATATAAAATCTACCAACAAAAATTAACTGATTTAAATTCGTGTGATTTTGGAGATTTACTATTGCATACTGTTAAAATTTTAGAAAATAATAAAAATATAAGAGAAATTTATATTAATAATTTTAAGTATATTCTTGTAGACGAATATCAAGATACAAATTTTATTCAAAGTAAATGGTTAAATATTTTATCAGAAAAAAATAATAATCTATGCTGTGTAGGTGATGATGATCAGTCAATATATAGTTGGCGCGGAGCAGAAATTAAAAATTTCCTTGAATTTGATCAAATTTATAAAAATACTAAAGTTATTAGACTTGAGCAAAATTATAGATCCACACAAAATATTTTATCAGTCGCTTCAAATTTAATTGCCAATAATAAAAATAGAGTTGGCAAAAATTTAATAACTACTATGGAGGAAGGTGATTTAATAAAATTAAATTGTTATAAAAATGGTAAAGACGAAGCAATTGGATTATCTGATGAAATTGAAAAAAAACTAAAAAAAAAATATTCTTTAAATAATATTGCTATTTTAGTAAGGGCAATTTTTCAAACCAGAGAATTTGAAGAGAGATTTCTTAAAATTGGAATGCCCTACAGAATTTTAGGTGGGATTAAATTTTATGAACGTGCAGAAATCAAAGATTGTATTGCCTATTTAAGATTAATTTATCAAGAAAAAGATGATTTAGCTTTTGAAAGAATAGTTAATATCCCAAAACGATCCGTCGGCGATAATACATTAAAAACTATTCATGAATATGCTAAAAAACACTATTTAAGCCTAGAAAGAGCTTCAAATAAAATGTTGGAGGAAAATTTAATTTCACCGAAAACTAAAATAAGTCTCAATCATTTCCTAAATCTTTTAAATAAATGGAGAAATGACTTATTAGTCAAGAAAATTGATCATATTAAATTATTACAGTATGTTTTAGACGAGTCTGGTTACTCAGCAATGTTAAAAAATAAAAAAGATATTGATAATGAAAATAAATTAGAAAATATAAAAGAACTCTTAAGTGCTATGAAAGAATTTGACAATCTAGAGAGCTTTCTTGAGCACGTATTTTTAGCAACTTCTGTTGATCAAGAATGGGAAGGTGAAAAAATTAATATGATGACTATGCATGCTTCTAAAGGATTAGAATTCGATATAGTTTTTTTACCAGGTTGGGAGGAGGGTTTATTTCCTCACCAAAAGTCTATTGAGGAAAAAGGACAAAGTGGGCTTGAAGAGGAGCGACGACTTGCATACGTAGGGATTACAAGAGCAAAAAAAAAAGCTTTTATCTCATTTTCAATGAATAGATTTTACCAAGGAGATTGGGTAGACAGTATGGCATCTAGATTCATAGACGAGCTACCTATAAACTATTTAGAAAAAAACTCTTTCTTTGATGAAAACGATAATAAATTTGAAGACTCTGATTTTAATCAAGACTTTGAAATAGACAAAGAAAAAAAAAGTCCAGGCTGGATAAGGTACCAAAAAAGAATTAAATGATTAACAACAGAATAAGAGCCCTAAGAAACAAAATAAAAAAATATAATATTGACGGATATATTGTACCTAAAAATGACGAATTTTTTTCAGAATATGCCACCCAGGATCGTTTAAAAATTATCTCCAATTTTAGTGGATCAGCTGGATTAGCAATTATTTTAAAAAAACAAAACTATTTATTTGTAGATGGAAGATACACTATACAGGCAAATCAACAATCAGGTAAAAATTTTAAAATAATAGAAACTCATAAATTTCTACCAAAAAATATTATAAGAAATTACGTTTTAGGATATGATCCAAGTTTATTTACTTCATCACAAATTAACCATTACTTTGGAAATGAACTTAAGTTAAAACGAATTGAAAAAAACCTAATTGATGAAATTTATTCAAAAAAATTAATAAACAAAAATTTATTTTTTTTATTAAATAATAATGTTGCTGGAGAAAGTCACTTATCTAAAATAAAAAGAATTAAAAAAATACTTAATAAAAAAAAAGCAGATTATTTGTTTATAAGCGCTCCTGAAAATGTAGCTTGGACATTAAATATCAGAGGATGGGATAGCCCTAATAGTCCAGTACCTAATTGTAGATTGATAATTGAGTCTAATGGAAAAATTTATTTAATAGCTAATAAAAATAAAACGACAAAGCTTGTTCAAGAAAAGAGATTAACCAAAAATCAAATAATAGAACCAGAAAAATTTGGAGAATTAATAAATAAACTAAAAGGTCAAAATTTTATAATAGATAAATTAACATGCTCTGAATTAAATGAGTCATTTATAAAATCAAAATTTAAGATTATTAGTAATAATGACCCGTGTTATAAATTAAAATCAATAAAAAACCCGTCTGAAATTAAGCATTCGATAAATGCTCATATTAAAGATGGTGTAGCATTAACAAAATTTATTTTTTGGATAAAAAATTTAAAATCAAAAAAAATTACAGAAATGGATGCTGAAAAAAAATTAGAAAAATTAAGAAAATTAGATAAAAATTATCTAAAACCAAGTTTCAATACAATAGCTGGAACGGGACCTAACGCTGCGCTTCCACATTATAGAGCAACAAAAAAAACAAATAGACATATAAAAAAAAATGATATTTTTCTATGTGACTCAGGTGGACAATATGAATATGGAACAACGGATGTTACTAGAACACTATGTTTTTCAAAACCAAAAAAAAGAATTCAAGACATTTTTACCAAAGTATTAAAAGGCCACATTGCAGTCGCTACATCAGATCTTAATAAATTTGATACTGGTAAAAAAATTGATGTTAGAGCAAGACAATTTCTAAAAAAAGAAGGCCTTGATTACGAGCATGGCACAGGTCATGGTGTGGGTTTTTTTTCAAATGTACATGAAGGGCCTCAATCAATTTCAAAAAATAACAATATAAAGCTTGAAAAAGGGATGATCGTTAGTAATGAACCAGGATATTATGAAAAAAATCATTTTGGCATTAGAATAGAAAATTTAGTTTTTATTGGAAAAGATAAAAATAAGTTGTGTTTTAAAAATTTAACTCTTGCACCAATTGATAAGGATTTAATTAATTTCAAACTTTTAAATAAAAATGAAAATAAATATCTATCTAAATACCATTTAGAGGTGTATTCAAAAATATCTAAATATTTAAATGTTAAAGAAAAAAATTGGTTAGCTAGTTTTTTTTAACATATTAAAAAATTGATCTTTATTTATAATTCTTATTTTTAAATCATTAGCAGCATCAACTTTTCTTTTGGTAGGTTTATCGCCAATAATTAAAAAATTTAATTTCTTTGTAACACTGCTTACTATAGTACCTGAATTTTTCTCAATAATGGATTTGGCTTCTGCTCTGCTTATATCTTCAAGCTTACCAGTGATCATAAATGTTTTATTTTTTAACAAACCATCTTTTTGGATAGCTAAAGCATTTTGAACAAATAAAATTTTCTTTAATTCATTTAAAACCTGTAAATTTGATTTATGATAACAAAATTTTTTAATAGAATTAACTTGAGTTTCTCCAATACCATCAATATTTAATAAATCTTTAAATTTATCTTTATTCAAAAAAGATAAAAAATTATCTAGTGAATTAAAATAATTGGAAAGTATTTTTGCATTTTCTAATCCAATATGTCTAATACCTATTGCATAAATTAATCTATCAAGCGTTATTCTTTTTTTTTGTTCAATAGAATATTTTAGATTTGCAACCGATTTATTCCCCCAACCCTCTAATTTTTGTATTTTACTATAATCTAAATTAAAAATATCTTGAGGATACTTAATTAATTTGATTTTATAAAAACTCTCTACTATTTTTTTTCCTAATCCCTCTATATTAAAAGCCTCCTTTGACACAAAATGTTTAATTTTTTCAATTGCAACTTGCTCACATTCATAACCTTCGCTGGTACATCTTCTAACTGCATCAATTTTTTTTGTAACTAAATTGTATTCTTTTTCGGTTTTTGAACCACATGATGGACAATTCTTAGGAAATATAAATTTACTAACATTTCCTTTTCTTTGGCTAAAATCCACCTGAAGAATATGAGGTATTACATCTCCTGCTCTTTCAATAGTTACGGTATCGCCTACTCGAATATCTTTTCTATTAATTTCATCTTCATTATGAAGAGATGCATTTGAAACCACTACACCACCAATATTTGTTGGTTTAATTTTCGCTACTGGCGTTAATGCTCCTGTTCTTCCAATTTGAATGTCGATATTTAGAATTTTTGATACAGCTTTGTTAGAAGAAAATTTATGAGCTACGGCCCACCTAGGTGCATTAGCGATATTTCCTAGTCTTTTTTGCA
>VGCG01000014.1 GCA_016870175.1 Alphaproteobacteria bacterium | reverse complement strand
TAAAAGTTTAATTATAGATAACTCTGATCAAAATAAGAAAATCGCTTCTTACAATCTAGTAAAAACAATGCGTGCAGGAATATTGGTTCTTGGACCTTTATTAGCAAAATTTGGTTCAGCAAAAGTATCTTTACCAGGTGGATGTGCAATAGGAACAAGACCAATTGATATTCATTTAAATGCTTTAACTAAACTTGGCGTAAAATATAAAATTTTTCAAGGTTATGTTCTTGCAACAGCGCCAAAAGGATTAAAAGGATCTAAAATTCGTTTTTCAACCATATCGGTGGGTGCTACTGAAAATTTAATTATTGCTGCAAGTTTTGCAAAGGGAGTCTCCGTTCTTTCAAATTGTGCTATCGAACCTGAAATAAATGATTTAATTAATTTTTTAAATCAAATGGGTTGTAATATTCAATGGATTTCTAAAAGAACTATTAAAATTAAAGGTGTTTCAATGGTCAAAGAAACTAATTATTCAGTGATGTTTGATAGAATTGAAGCTGGTACGTATTTAATCGCAGCAGCAATTACCCAAGGAAATTTCAAAATACAAAATGTTGTTCCAAATATTCTCAAAACTGAAATTAATACTTTAAAAAAAATAGGTGCAAAAATTAAAGTTAAAAAACAAGAAATTCACATTATTGGCAGTAAAAAAATTAAAAATTTGAACATTCGAACAGCACCATATCCAGGGTTTCCTACTGATTTACAGGCCCAAATTATGGTACTACTTTGTAAAGCTAATAAAAAATCTTTTATTGAAGAAAATATATTTGAAAATAGATTTATGCATGTTGCAGAATTAAATCGAATGGGAGCTAAAATTTTAACAAATGGAAACAAAGCTATTATAGAGGGTAATACTAAATTTATGGCCGCAGAACTGATGGCAACCGATTTGAGAGCATCTGTTTCACTTATTTTAGCAGCTCTTACTGCTAGAGGTAAATCGGTAATTAATAGGATTTATCATCTTGATCGAGGTTATGAGAACATAGAAAAGAAATTGAAAAATGTAGGTGCAAAAATTAGACGGGTTAATTAATGGAAAAGAAATATTTAGCAAAAATAATAGCAACTGATGGCGAAGGTTTGCAAATGATTTCTGCCTGCTGTGCTGGGGGAAAAGTTAAAATTGCTGACATCAAATATCTTAAATCTAATAAGATCTTTTTATTTTCAATTGAGAGAAATAAAGTTGAAACTCAACAACAGGATAAAAAAATCATTAGTATTTGTAAATTTGACTATATAGATAAGGTTAAATCTAAAAATCTTGATCAAAAAAAAGTAGACTTGGTCTTAGAATTATTAGCGATAGATTATTTAAAGAATAGTGACAAGTTTGAAATTAACTTATTTTTTCAAAATAATGCTCATCTCTCTTTAAGCACTGAAGTAATTGAGGCAAGATTAGAGGATCAAAACGAAATAAGCTGAATAATGAAAATATTAAAAAATACTAGTAAAAATTTTGATAAAGTTTTAGATAAATTATTATCTCAAAGAATAAATAAACTTAAATTTAATTCAATATCAGTCGCTAACATTATTCAGGATGTAAAAAAAAATGGCGATAAAGCTTTATTAAGATATGAAAAAAAATTTAATAAAAATTATACGATAATTCCAACTGAAAATTATATTAAAAAATCAATAACTTCATTGGATAAAAAAGTAAAGCAAGCAATTGATCTTGCTTATAGTCGAATTTATAAATTTCATTCTTTACAAAAATTTAAAAATATTTCTTATATCGATAAATTTAAAAATAAATTAGAATATAAATATTTACCAATAGAATCTGTTGCAATTTATGTGCCGGGATCTTCAGCCGCATATCCTTCGAGTGTATTAATGAATGCAATTCCAGCAATTATTGCTGGTGTTAAAAGAATTATAATGATTAATCCAGGTTATAAAGGAAAACAAAATTCAGCAGTTTTATATGCTGCACGAAAATGTAAAATTAAAGAAATTTATTCTATTGGTGGACCGTCGGCAATCGCAGCGGCCGCATACGGAACTAATAAAATTAAAAAAGTTAATAAAATAGTTGGTCCTGGAAACGCTTATGTTACTGCTGCAAAAAAAGAAGTTTTTGGAGATGTGGGGATTGAAGGAATGATTGCGGGTCCGAGTGAAATTTTAATCGTTTGTGATCAGTTTTCTAATCCGGAATGGGTCGCAAGTGATCTTATAGCTCAAGCAGAGCATGATCCTTTAGTCCAATGTATTTTAATATCAAAAAATAAACAATTTATTAAAAAAGTAAAATTAGAAATTACAAAACAATTTAAAGAAATTCCAAGAGCTTCAATAATTAGGAAAAGTTTAATCAAAAATGGCATTTTAATTTATTTAAATTCCGATAAAAAAATTATTGAAACTGTAAACAAGATTGCACCTGAACATTTAGAGTTAAATGTACAAAATTATAAATCGATTGTTTCAAAAATAAAAAATGTTGGCTCGATTTGTTTAGGAAAATATGCGGTAATGGCAATGACAGATTATAACATTGGATCTAATCACGTATTACCCACAAATGGCTCTGCTAAATATTCTAGCGGAATAAGTGTGAATGAATTTTATAAAAGAATTTCTTATATAAACTTATCAAAAAAGGGCATTGAAAGTCTTGGTCCATCAGTTATAACTCTTGCAAATTATGAAGGGTTAGTAGCGCATGCTGAATCTGTAAAAAAAAGAATTAGGAGATGATATTTGTCAAAACAAGACTTACTCGAATTTAAAGGAAAAGTTATAGACTTACTTCCGAATGCGATGTTTAGAGTTCAACTAGAAAATGGACATACAGTTACAGCTCATACAGCCGGAAAGCTAAGAAAAAATAGAATTAGAGTTTTACAAGGAGACAGTGTAACAGTAGAAATGACTCCTTACGATCTTACTAAAGGTAGAATAATCTTTAGAGGTTAATTATGGCTGAGTAGCTCAGGAGTAGAGCAGAGCCCTGAAAAGGCTTGTGTCGGGAGTGCGAATCTCTCCTCAGCCACCATTATAATTTTTAATCTTGAAATTAATTAAAAAGAAATTAGTTTTATTGTATAAATAATCAACTAAAGGATAAACAAATAAGATGAGTACATTAAAAGGAACTGTAAAATGGTTTAATGGTAAAAAAGGCTTTGGCTTTATCGAGCGAGACGATAAAGAAAAAGATGCGTTTGTTCATGCATCTGCTGTTAAAGCAGCTGGTATGCGTTTTCTAAACGAAGGAGATAAGTTGGAATTCACATTAGAAGATGGTCCAAAAGGTCCTTCTGCGGTTAATCTAAAAAAAATAAGCTAATTAATATTTTATATTATAAGGGTGTTTTATCTTTAAAACTGGATAGGCACCCTTTTTTTAATCTTGAATAATCTTGATTTCAGTCTAAAAGACTTTTTATGATAATAAATGTAATGTACAAAAACGCATCAAAAAAAACTCATAGAGTCTATTTCCATAGCCTATAGGCTATTTATTTATAATATAATTTTTAAATCCACATAAAATAATATAAAAAACTAGTAAGAGCCCCTGTGGTGAAATAGTAATCACGCGAGTTTGTGGAACTCGAGTTTTTGGTGCGATTCCAAGCGGGGGTACCAAAAAAATGAATAAAGAGAAAAAATTAATCCCTGGATTACCCTCAGGATTTGAAGATCGATGGAGCCAAAAATTACTTCTTAAAAAAAAGCTTTTAAAAGTCATAGAGGAGAATTTTGTTAAATTTGGTTTTGATCCACTAGAAACTCCGTCGTTCGAAATTAGCGAAAATATAGGATCCTTTCTTGCGGAGGATGAGAGTAATCCTATGTCTGATGTATTCTCTTTTGAAGATGGAGATAAAAATATTACTCTACGATATGATCTTTCAAGTCCTTTAGCAAGATTTGTGGCTCAAAATTACCAAGAATTACCATCTATTTATAAACGCTATGCAATTCAAAACGTTTTTAGAAATGAAAAAGTAGGTAATGCACGATACCGAGAATTTACACAGGCAGATTGTGATATTGTTGGTAACGTAAACCCAGCCCAAGCGAATGCCGAACTATGTAACTTGATAGCAAGTACTTTAATTGCCTGTGGTCTAAATAAAGATCAATTTACAATTAATGTAAGTAATCGAAAAATTGTTCAAGGTTTAATTGAAGAGCTGAAGATTTCCGAAGAAAAGAGGATAAAAGTTATGCGTGCTATTGACAAATTAGACAAACCTGGTTTTGGGTTTAGAGGGGTTGAGGAACTTTTAAAAAAGCAAAGAAAAGATGTGAGTGGAGCAATTACAAAAGGCGCAGATTTAAATGATGAACAAGTTTTTAAAATCATAAATTTTTTAAAAATAAATGATTTAACAGAATTAAAAAAGATACTTAAAAATCCTGTGTCTCAAGAAGGTATAAAAGAGATTGAAAATTTGTTTGAAATTTTAAAGTATGGCGGATGCGCAGATCAAGTTAAAACGAACTTTACGGTAGTAAGAGGACTGACATATTACGATGGTTTCTGTGTTGAAACTAATTTAAATTTTAAAACAAGAAATAAACAAGGTAAAGAAGTAGACATCGGCAGTATTTGTTCTGGAGGCCAATACAACAAACTTATCTCAAGGTTTAAAGGGATTGATATTCCTGTTACAGGAGTAAGTATTGGCGTAGATCGATTATTATTTGCTTTAATGCAACTCGATCAAATTAAAGTAAATGAACAAAAACCAGTAATTATCTGTGTCATGGAGGAAAAATATTTAAAAAATTACTATGATATTTTAAATATTTTAAGAAAAAATAATATCAATTCAGAAATATTCCTAGATAATAAGAAAAATCTTGGAAAGCAGTTAACTTATGCAAATAAAAGAGGATGTCCAGTTGCAGTTATTTGTGGGGAAAGTGAATTTAAAGATAATACCGTGACCCTTAAAAATCTTTTAGCTATTAAGGGTGAAAATAATCAGATTACAGTTCCAAGTGAGAATTTAATTAATGAAATTAAAAAGTTTATCTGAAAAAATTCTAAAATCTGTAAAATCCAAAGGATTTAAGTATATAGAGCTACCATCAGTGATTGAGTCAAATCACATCGTTCAAAGATCAGGTGAAAACTTTAGAAAATTAATATTTTCTTTTACTGATCAGAATGGCAATGAATTATGTCTTAGGCCAGATTTAACAATTGTATCTTGTTTAAGATATTTAGAAAATAATTTAAAAGGTAAAGAAAAGATATTTTATTATGGTCAAGCTTATAGAAAATCGCAAGATAAAAAAAACTCTATCATTAGAAATCAAATAGGTTTTGAGATTATCGGATCACAACATGAAAAAAATGATGATAAAGAAATTATTTATACCTCTATAAAAACGCTTAAAGGTATAAAATATTCATCTGGAGTTTTGACTATAGGTAATATTGAAATATTTAACCTTCTTTTATCAAAATTAGATATTCCAAAAAGATGGCGATTGAGGCTCTCAAGACATTTTTGGAGAGAAAATTATTTTAATGATTTGTTAAAGAGATTAGAAACAAACTCGGATGTTGATCCAACAATCGTTGAAGTAGATCAAAAACGTTACTTTAAAATGTTAAGAGATGATCATTCTATTATTGTTGCGGGAAGGTCAATTGGAGAAATTTTAAAAAGATTTAATGATAAAATTAAAGATCCAAGAAGAATTAGCAAAGGTCAAAAAGTTTCAAAAATTATTAAAGATTTTTTAAAAATTAAATGTCCAATTAATCAAGCGGCAAAAAAAATAAATAGTTTTTTTGAAAAAAAAAAAATTAATTTAGTAGTTGATCAAAAATATTTCCCAATTTCAAATAACAAAATTTTAAAACTAAACGTAATATTTTCAGCTTCTTTTGGAAGACAGCTTGAATATTATACAGGGATGGTTTTTAAAATTGATATAAAATGTAATTCAAAAATTAAAAATATAATTAATGGTGGCAGATATGATAACTTAATTTTAGACCTTGGTGCTAAAAAAAAAATTCCAGCAGTTGGAGCAGCTTTAAATCTATAATTGTTATGAATGATATAATTAATATAGGAATTCCAAGTAAAGGCAGACTCAGAAAAGATGTTTTAAAGCTTTTAAAAAAAAAACAATTAAATTTAATTTCTGAGCGTGGTGAAAGAGATTTGTTTGCATCTGTCAAAAATCATAAGAATATTAAAGTAGTTTATTTGCACGCTAGAGAAATCGTACAAAGACTTGGAGATGGTTCTCTAGATATGGGTTTTTCAGGATATGATTTATTCAAAGAAAGTGAGATTAATACTCAAAATAATATTAATGTAGTAAAGAAATATGGCTTTGGGAAAGCAACCTTGGTGATTGGCATTCCTGATATTTGGATTGATGTTCAGACAATTGCAGATTTAGAGGAAATTGCTTTTCAATTTAAAGATCTAAAGAAAAAAAGACTGAGAGTTGCTACAAAATATCCTAATCTTACAAGGGAATTTTTATTTGCAAGAGGTGTTACTCAGTTTGAAATAGTTGAAAGTTTAGGTGCTACTGAAACTTATCCTTTTACTGGGTCTTCAGAAATTATTTCAGACATTACATCCACAGGAGAAACCTTAAGAGCTAATAATTTAAGAATTTTAAAAGATGGACAAATATTAAAATCAGAAGCTTGTATGATGATTTCAAAGTCAGCTTTAAAAAATATCGGTATTCAAAAGATAGTTAGATTACTTTCTAAGGATTGAGTTTATAAAATAATCTTAATTATATTATAATTTTTTAATAATTAAATATCTTAATTAATTTATTTACTGTAAAATAATATTGTGAATAGCACTTTATTAATTTTATTAGTTATACTTATTTTAATCACGTTGGGTATTTTGTACCTCATTTTAAGATATAAACAAAAAAATAATAATAGAGAATTTGAAGAAATAGTAAATCTAAATACAGAAATTGTAAAATTAAAAGAGTCCCTAAATGTTACAATTAATAATTCATTAGGTTCAATGTCGACATCATTTAACGCTTTATCTACTGGAGTGACAAAAGATATGACCGAGGCATTAACTAAGGTTGATGAAAAAGTTCAAAATTTTAATCAACAAGTGGAATTATTAAATAAAAGTCAAGTAGGAATAACTAAAATATTAGCAGGTGTTAAGAGATATGGAGTACTTGCTGAGTTTTCTTTAAATGCCTTAATTAAAGATTTATTACCTGCTTCACAATTCATGACTAATGTTAAGATGAAGGAAGATACAAATGAAAATGTTGAATTCGCAATCAAACTTCAAGGTGGTGTTTTGGTTCCAGTTGACTCATATTTTCCATTAGAAAAATTTAAGGACATTACAGATGCTTACGATTTAGATGATAAAAAATTACTCGCAGAAGCTAGATCAAAATTAGCTTCTGCATTTAAAGCGAAAGCAAAAAATGTTAATGAAAAATATATTGTACCACCAAAAACTACTGATTTTGCTATAGTTTATGCACCAACTGAAAGTTTATATAAAGAACTTTCGGAATATCAGGATCCAATAACTAAAGAATTATTAATTCAAGAATTGATGAAAAAATATAAAATTGTAATTTGTGGTCCAAACACTCTTTCGGCTTATTTGCAATCATTGCAAATGGGCTTTCAATCCTTAAAAGTTCAAAAGGGTGCAACTGAAATATATAATCATTTAAAATTGATCAGCACTAGATTCGTAAATCATTTCGAAAATATTCTTATCCTTAGAAAAAAATTAGAGGAAGCTATGAGTGTTGTTGATTCTTTTGGTAAAGATGCAAGATCAATAACAAGAACCCTGGAAAGTATTAGAGACCCTGAGCAAATTGAAAAAGCAATTCAATCAGACAATGTAGAAAAATTTGTTGAAAGAACTAAACAAATAAAAAATTAATTTCTTTTTTTCCTCAATACCGATTATAAGAAAATATATGTACTGGAATAATAAATTTTTTTATCCAAAATCCTCTAAATCAATTATTAATGGTTCTAGGCACTACTCTGTCAATGAAGAAAATTTACCATCTGTTACAACAATTTTAAAAGCGACTCAATCTCAGGAAAAAATAGCTAAACTAGCTGAGTGGAAAGATCGAGTTGGTCATGAGCAGGCAGAAATTATTAAGCAGGAAGCTGGTAGTAGAGGAAGTTCAATGCATGTGTATTTGGAAAAATATTTGCGTGGAAAATTAAATTTAGATTTACTTGGAGATAATTCCAGAGAGAAAATGATGGCAGACCAAATCATAGAGAATGGCTTGAAAAATAAATTAAGTGAAGTTTGGGGTTGTGAGGCTATATTATATTATCCAGGCAAATATGCTGGCGCAGCTGATTGTATTGGGGTTTATGAAAATCGGGAGACAATAATTGATTTTAAGCAAAGTAATAAGCCTAAAAAAGATGAATGGATAGAGGATTATTATTTGCAATGCGCTGCCTATGCTTTAGCACACAACATAGTACATGGATCAAATATTACTCAAGCTGTAATTCTGTTATGTACTAAGGACCAGATGTTTCAAAGGTTTATAGCACAGGGTGAAAAATTAAAAGATTTTCAAAATCAGTTTTTAGAAAAAGTTGAGCAATTTTATTTACACAGGAGAACAAATTGAATTATGTAATATGGGATATAGAAACAGACTCGGCCCAAGTAGATTGGGCAACTATAATTGAAATTGGGGCAATCTTTTTAGATGAGAATTTTAATGAAAAAGATCGTTTTACTGCCAGATGTCGTATGCCCCAAGACAGGGTTCCATCAGCAACTGCATTGTGTATTAGTAAATCAAATGTGGATTTAATTACAAAAGGAAATTTGAGCCATTATCAAATGATTACCCAAGTAGAAAACAAATTTCGTGAATGGTCTCCAGCAATTTTTATAGGTTTTTCAAGTATTGATTTTGATGACGAGATTTTAAGGCGCGAGTTTTTTAAATCATTGAGAAAACCTTATTTGACAAATACAGAGGGTAATTCACGACACGATGCATTAAATATGATTAAGGCTGCATTTGCAATTGACACAAATATTTTTAAAACAGAACTTAATTTAAAAGGTAATAAATCAATGAAATTAGAGTCACTTGCAAGGTTAAATGGTTTTGACTCAAGAAATGCTCATTCTGCTTTATTTGATACTGAATTAACAGTAAAAATTTTAGACTTATTAAAAAAAAAGCAGCCTGATTTGTGGCATGAATATTTAAAGACAGCTAGCAAAGTTGTTGTTGAAAATTTGATTAAACAAGAAAAAATGTTTACAATTAATGAGAATTTTTTTGGTAAAAATTATTTATTTTTGGTTGCTCCATTGCATCCAAGATCATGTATGCATCCTGTATATAAGGGTTGGGCACAAGCTGTAAATTTATCTTCAAATATAGAGGGGCTTCAAAAACTAAATTATCAAGACCTTAAAAAAGAAATGAAAAAATCTCCTCGTTTTTACAAAACAATTAAATTAAATAAAGCTCCAATAATTTTAAATAAAAATTTAGCTATGAAGGTAGAACCTTATAAAAAAATTGATCCAGCTTTAATTAATAAAAGAGCCGAACTAATGAAAGTAAATGAAAAATTTTCTCAAGATATTTGCAATATTTTAAAAGAAAATGCTGAAGAAAAAATAGAAACATCGTCTCAAGTAGATGTGGAACCAGAGGAGACTATTTATTCTGGGGATTTTGATATTTTTAATAAAGATGTATCATTATTTAAAAGATTTCATACTTCAGACTGGGAAGAAAAATTTATATTGTTAGATAAATTTAAAGATGACCGATTGGTATCATTTGGTCATAGTTT
Source organism: Alphaproteobacteria bacterium (assembly GCA_016870175.1). Taxonomy (GTDB): domain Bacteria; phylum Pseudomonadota; class Alphaproteobacteria; order Pelagibacterales; family Pelagibacteraceae; genus Pelagibacter; species Pelagibacter malawiensis. Next base: position 6,525 of record VGCG01000014.1, on the reverse strand, counting down.
AATTTTTAATGAGGCACCAGAAATTTTGCCTAAGGATATTTATAAAAAAATAAAACAAAAAATAGCCTCTAGAATATTAAGTACTAATAAAGAAAAATGGTGGACTGTCTCAGCCTTTTACTCAGAATGTGATGAAATTAGAGAAAATGATGACAAAATGTTTTCATTTAAAACAATAGATGAAAAACTTAAGTTTTTAGATGGAATTAATGATTACGTTATGAATTTAGAGCAAAAATATTCAGATGCCTAATATTTATATTCAAATTTATTTGCTATTGAATAATTATCCGAAACAATTATATCGACTATATGCTTATAGATTTTAAAGACGAAGATTTTGAAAGTAAAATTAAAAAAGAGGATATTTCAGTAATTCAGTTTAGCGCTGAGTGGTGTGGTCCTTGTAAAACTTTAAAGCCCATCATGAAAAAATTAGCAGCTGAGTATAGTGGTAAAGCTGGATTTTATTATGCAGATATTGAAGATGCTGCAATTAATACTGGATCTGCCGCAGGTATTAGAGGTGTACCAACAGTAATTATCTATAAAAAAGGTATTGAAGTAGATAGAAAAGTTGGAGGAGTTCCAGAAAGTTATATGAAAGAATTCTTAGATAAAAATATTTAATTTAAATTTAAAACTTCTCCAGCTAAATATAAAGACCCCGTAATAATCAAAAGATCCTGATTTTTTAAGTCGACAGATTTAATAGCCTCCTTAATATTTTTTTTGTACTTTATATTTGGAAACTTATTTAGTTTTTCTTTTAATTTTTTTCCACTAATAGAGTTAGGCTGATTAGGAATATCAATTGTAGTTATTGATGAAATTCTCTTAAAATAATTCATATATTTAATATGGTCTTTGTTTGCCATCATTCCAATAATCACATGTTTATTACAATTTAAACTCTGTAAATATTGATTAAGCACTCTTGAACCATCTTCATTGTGACTGCCGTCAACCAATAGTTTATTATTTTTGACAAGATCTTTGAGTTTACCTGATTTAATTTCTTGTAGTCTTGCGATGTTATTAATTTTTACAATTCCATATTTAATATGATTTTCTTTAACATTAAATTCACTCAATATTCTTAAGGTTGCAATAGCCGTTGAAACATTTTCTAATTGAAATTGACCTAATAAGTTAGGCATTGGTAATTTTAATTTGCTAAATTTATCTTCAAAATGAAAAAATTTCTTTTCTGTTGATGAGTAATTATAGTCTTCGCCAAAGAAAAGTTTTTTGGATAAATTACTTGAGATATTTTTTTTAATGTATCTAATTACCTTTTTTGAATTTTGTTTAGCTATAATTATTTTCGAATTTAAAAGTGATGATGTTTTTTCAAAAACAATTCTTTCAATTGTTTGCTCATTTTTCGGTAACCAATCTAAATGATCGAGAGATATAGAAGTTATAATACTTGCTAAGTTTTGTTTTAGAATATTTGTTGCATCAAATCGATGAAAAAGACCAGCTTCTATAAGGTTTATATTGCTGGGATATTTACTAGCTTTGTAAAAATATGCAGCAGTTAATATTTCAAAGAAAGTAATGGGTAGTTTTTGATTAATTTCTTCAACCTCTTCAAATAGTTTAGCTAGTTCTTCATCATTTAATTCTTTATTATTAAAAACAAAACGTTCATTTATTTTTTTGATATGTGGACTGATGTAGACATTACATTTAAAATTAGCTTCTTTTAAAATAGAAAATAAAGCTTGAGTGGTACTATATTTACCATTTGTTCCAATTATCGAAATTGCTTTAATTTTATCTTGAGGATTCCCTAATTTGTTGCAGAGAGTTTTAATACGATCAAGACTTAGATCTATTTCCTTAGGATGCAGCTTTTGTAAGCGACTGACTATTTTTTGAAGTTTCATTTTCTTCAGTGCTTATAACAGAGTTTTTCTTTAACAATATTGACAATAAAGTTCCTATTTTTTCTTTAAGTTCTTTTCGCTCAACAATTAAGTCAACAAATCCAGTTTTTTCAACATACTCACTTTTTTGGAAACCTTCTGGTAGATCTTCTTTGACAGTGCCTTGAATAACCCTAGCTCCTGCGAAAGCGATTAATGCTCCCGGTTCAGCAAGATTTATATCACCTAGCATAGCATAAGAAGCGGTAATTCCTCCTGCGGTTGGATCCGTAATACATACTAAATAGGGTAAATTATTTTTTTTTAATTCATTTATTGCAAGAGTGGTCCTAGTCATTTGAGATAATGAAATTAAACTTTCCATCATTCTCATTCCACCTCCAGCACTAATACATAAAAAGGGTGTTTGGTTATCTATGGCATGTTGTATGCCAAATAAAAACGCCTCTCCCTCGGCTGCAGCCATAGAGGCACCCAAAAAATCAAAATCAGAGGCAACAGCCGTAATTTTGATATTATTTATTGATCCACAAGCAACCATCATTCCACAATCTAGGCCTGTTTTTTTTCTAGCTGCTTTTAATCTTTCTTTGTAAGATTTTGAGTCCGTCCAATTTAGCGGGTCATCAATTGGAATAGGTGTTTTAAATATTTCATAATTATTTTTACCAAACAAAATGTCAAATCTTTGAAATGGTCTAATTCTATGATGCTTATTACAGTCGGGACAAACCCAAAGATTTTGCTCTAAATCTTTTTTTAAAATAGGTCCCCGGCAACATGAAGTCCAATCGCTTTGTTCGATATCCTCTTTGGAAACCCTTTTGTTAATGGCTGTTTTGATTTTTTCGCCAACTTTGATTATTTTTGTAATCCAATTCATTTAATTTTATTTTTAAGTCTCTTTACAACATTCATAACATTTGTGACGATATTTTGTCTCTTTTTAATTGAGTCGGTAATTTCTTTACAAATTGCACTTCCAACCACTAATCCATCAGCTTTTTTTAATGATTCAATTGTTTTTTCAGTTATACCAAATCCAATAACAACTTTTTTAAGTTTGCTGAGATTTTTAATTTTACTATATCTTTCTAATATTTTTTTTGAGGATATTTTTAATTTTCCACCAGTAGTTGAGAGCATGCTTATATAGTAAATCATGTCATGTGAATGCTTAATGATGTGTTTTAATCTTAAATGGGAGGTTAATGGAGAAATCAGTTGAATAAAATTTATTTTTTTTTTTTTGCACTTATTTGCAAATTTGATATTTTCTGGAAAGGGCAAATCTACAATAATTAATCCGTCAACTTTGGATTTGTTACAATCATTTAAAAAATTATTTTCTCCATACTGATAAATTATATTATAGTATCCCATTAAAATAATTGGTTTAGTTTTTTTTATTTCTTTAAATTTTTTTGCAATTGAAAAAACATCACTAATTTTGATACCATTTTTGATTGCTCTGTGGGAACTAGTTTGGATTTGATCGCCATCGCCTATAGGTGCATTATGTGGAAAACCTAATTCGCAAATGTCAGCATATTGGCTGATTGACTTAAGTATTTCTAATGATTTATTTTTACTATTGTCACCAGCAACGGTAAAAGTAATTAGCGCAGGACGATTTTCTTTTTTTGTTTTTAAAAAAGCCTCTTTAATTAAAGATGGACTCATTAATATTTGCCTAATCTCTTTTTTAATATATCTCTGTCTTTTTGGGCATCACCACAAGAATTTACGACAATTATTGTATCTTTACTTAATCTAGGGGCAATTTTAATTGCCTCGGCAAATGCATGGCAAGGCTCTAAGCTTGGATTTAATTTTTCATGTTTTGTTACAATCTTGTAAGCGTTCAAAGCATCTTCATCAGTAGCAAAGGTGTATCTTGCTCTTTTAGCATCTTTTAAGAAACAATGTATGGGACTAACACCAGGATAATCTAATCCAGCACTTATAGATTTAGTTTCAGAAATTTGACCTTCCTTATTTTGACATACATAAGAAGCAGCGCCATGTAAAATTCCAATTTTTGCATTTTTGCTTAAAGGTGCTGCATGAAGTTTAGAATTTTTTGGACCCCCAGCTTCAACTCCAATTAACTCAATTTGTTTTTTATCATAATCGATAAATTCACTCCAGAAGCCATAGGCAGAACTTCCTCCCCCTACACAATTGATAAGTTTTATTTTTTTAGGAATTTTATTAAATTGCTCTTTTAACTGTATTTTGAGCTCTTTTGAAATTTGAGTTGTACTCCAACCACAAATTTTGACAAAAATATTTGGACCTACCGTACTTCCAACGGCCATGTGTACCTTATCGCAATTTGATACCCAATACCGCATACACTCACTAACTGCATCAACTAATGTTTGACTTCCAGAATAAACTGGAACAATTTTTGCTCCATTTTTTTTCATAGCATCGCAATTTGGCTTTTGTCTTTTAATATCTTTGGCACCCATGAAAATTTTGCATTTAAGACCAAATTTTTTTGCAGCCATACTTAACATTTTACCCGCATAACCAGCTCCAGTGTCACCAATAATATATTTTTTTCCCATAGCTTTACAAATTAATGCATGAATAGTTGCATTATATATTTTGTGTGCCCCTCCATTTGCTTCAGATACAACTTTTGCCCAAATCTGCGCTCCGCCTAAACTATTTGATAAATTTTCTAGTTTTATAAAAGGGGTTGGTGAGCCTATATAATTTTTAAAATAAAAATCTTTTTTTCTAATAAATTTTTTATCTTTTCTTAGCTTTTGAAACTTTATAGTTAGATCTTCTACTGGTTTTTTAAGAGTTTCTGGAATGAAATTACCACCAAACTTTCCACCCCAAAAACCATTCTTATCATGTTGGTCAATGAGCGGAATACCTTTTTTAAGTTTCATAATTTAGCTCTTTAATTTTTTTTAAAAAAATTTTAATTTTAGAGATATCTTTTAACCCAGATGTTTCTAAGGCTCCAGAAATATCAATAATATCTGCTATTTTTTTATAATTCTCAAAATTATCATCCAATTTAATATTACCGGCTATCATTATTGGTTTTTTTAAATTAATATTTTTAATTATCGAGTGATCAAATGAAATACTTTTTTCATAACCCTTACCATCAAAAAGATAAATATCAGTAATATCTTGATAGTTTTTACATTTTTTTACATCATTTTTATTCTCAATTGAAAAAGCAGTTATAATTTTTTTTTGATATTTTGCTTTAATTGATTTAATCTCTTTAGGTTTACAATCATAAATTTGGTAATAATCGAAAGGTAGATCTTTTATTTTTTCTAGTATTTTATTTTTAGGTTTAACTAAAACTGCAACATAATATGAATTTTTTTTGTCAATTTTTAATAATTTTTTAAGTTTAGCAAAATTTACATATCTTTTAGATTTTACATAATTGACAATAAATCCAATAAAATCAGGTGAAGATGAATGGTTTGTGAGAAAACTTAAAGTTTTTGCATCAGAAATTCCACAGATTTTTGATTGCATCTATTTCAATGATGATAGAATTTTTTGAATATTCTTTTTAGGATCTCCTTTAGTAATAGGTCTTCCAATAATTAAATAATCACTTCCAGCATCTAATGCCTCTTGAGCGGTCAAAGTTCTTTTTTGGTCATTTTTATTGCTTCCTTGTCTAATTCCTGGTGTGAAGCATTTAAGTTTTGGTGCCAATTTCTTAATCATTTTAACCTCTAGTGGACTACAAATTACTCCATGTAAGTTTGCTTTTTTAGCAATTTTAATTAATCTCAATACTTGGTTATTAATTTTATCTTTAAAGCCTAAAGAAATTAAATCTTCATCAGCAAAACTTGTTAGCACGGAAACACCCAGTAACTTGATATTAATTTTTTTAGCTTCCTTATTAGCTGCTTTTAAAGCATCTAAACCATTTAATAAATGTACTGTCGCATAGCTAATATTTAGTTTTTTTAAGGATTTAATTGTTTCAATTAAAGTGTTCTTAATATCAAAGAATTTACCATCATAAAAAATGGGTTTATTAAATTTTGATAGTTCTAAAATTTCTTTCGGTGATCTTTGAGTGATATATTGTAGGCCTATTTTAATACCAAAAATATCATTTTGAATTAATGATAAAAGTTTTTTTATTTTTTTGTGACTTGACACATCACAAGCAACAAAAATCTTTTTGTTAGTCATTATTTAATTTTTTAAATAAATTCTTGGACATTTTAAAGTGGATAGTTATTTTTTCTGGAGTATTAACTTTTTCCCCAGTTTTTGGATTTCTGCTTATTCTTGTTTTTTGTATCTTAGTTGAAAAAACCCCAAATCCTCTTAATTCAACTCTCTCTTTTCTTTTAAGAGTTTCTTTGATTTCTTTAAAAATAATGTCACTTAATTTTTCTAGATCTTTTTTAAGGAAATTTGGGTAGTTTTCTGAGAGTTGTTTTAATAGCTTTGATTTTACAATTGCCAATTTAAATCTTTAATAATTAATAATTTTCTTCTTCTTTTTTTTTTAAATCATCTGATAATGAGGCGAATGGTAAATTTTTTCCAGATCCTTCAGCATCTGCTCCATATTTTTTTAGTGCTTCTTTTTTTTCAATTTCTTCTAAAAGTT
>VGCG01000013.1 GCA_016870175.1 Alphaproteobacteria bacterium | reverse complement strand
CTTAAAACAAATTCAATAGGAATAATTTCAACTAACTTTATAAGCTGTTCTCTCATATTTAATCTTTTCACAAAATGATTTTTAATACCTATTTGAGATAAGTTTGACAAAATATATTCAGAAATTCGGTTATTTAAAACTCCCTTTCCTTCAATAATACTTTTTTTTTGGTTATTGAATGCAGTTGCATCATCCTTAAAATATTGAATGACTAAATTTTTATCAGAAGTTGCATAAATTATTTTTGCTTTACCTTCATATAATTTTTTACCTTTTATCATTTTTTAAATACTCTATTAAAAATAGTATTAACGTTTTTAAAGTGTGATTTATAATTAAATATAGATTTTATTTTTTTTTTAGAAATTTTAGCCATAATTTTTTTATTTTTTAAAATAACACTCAATAAATTTAGATTTTTACTTAAACATTTTTTTGTACAATCTTGTACTATTTTATAAGATTGCTCTCTAGTGAGGCCTGATTTAGTAAGCTCTAGCATTATTTCTTGAGAAAAAATTAATCCTTTTGTTAAATTGAGGTTTTCAAGCATTTTTTCAGGATTGACAAACATATTTTCTAAAATATTTGCTAATCTTGCTAAAGCAAAATCAATCGTGATATTTGCATCTGGTCCTATGTTCCTTTCAACACTCGAGTGAGAAATATCTCTCTCATGCCAAAGTGCAATATTTTCTAAAGCAGGTACTACAGCACTTCTCACCATTCTAGCGAGTCCTGTAAGATTTTCACTTAAAATTGGATTTTTTTTGTGAGGCATAGCGGATGAACCTTTTTGATTTTTTGAAAAATATTCTTGCAACTCATAAACTTCAGTTCTTTGTAAGTTTCTTATTTCAATCGCAACTCTTTCAATAGAGCCAGCAATAATTCCTAATATTGAAAAATAAAAAGCATGTCGATCTCTTGGAATAACTTGAGTCGAAATTGGCTCAACTCTTAAACCAAGTTTTTTTGCAACATGTTTTTCTACATTTGGTCCAATATTTGCAAAAGTCCCAACTGCACCTGAAATAGCACAAGTCGAAACCTCATTAATTGCAGAAATTATTCTTATTTGGTTTCTCTTAAATTCTTCATAGAAAGATGCTAATTTTAATCCAAATGTCGTAGGCTCTGCATGGATACCATGACTACGCCCAATGCATGGTGTTAATTTATATTTAATCGCTTGTTTCTTTAAAACTTTTAAAATTTGATTAATATCTTGAAGAATTATTTTTCCTGATTGAATTAATTGAATATTAAAACATGTATCTAATACATCTGACGAGGTCATGCCTTGATGAAGATATCTTGCTTTAATACCAGCTTTTTCAGTTATCGATGTTAAAAAGGCTATGACATCATGTTTAACTTGAGACTCTATTTTGTGAATTCTAGAAACATTTATTCTAGCTTTTTTTTTAACAATAGTTGCAACGCCTTTTGGTATTTGACCAAGACGTTCCATCGCCTCAGCTGCAGCGATTTCGATTTGTAGCCAGATTTTATATTTATTTTCCTCAGACCAAATATCTGAGATTGCTTGTCGTGAGTATCTACTTATCATCAATTTTAGTAAGGAGGTTTCGAGTAACCTTTAACAGATTCTGTAAAAATTTCATAACCAAATTCTGTAATTCCAACCGTATGTTCAAATTGTGCTGATAAAGATTTATCTTTTGTGACAGCAGTCCAGCCATCATTTAATACTTTTACGTCAAATTTACCCGCATTAATCATAGGCTCAATAGTAAAACTCATTCCTGGTTTCAAATCTGGTCCAACGTTTTTGTTACCGTAATGCAAAATATTTGGCGGTTCATGAAACTTTGTACTTATACCATGTCCACAAAAATCTCTAACTACTGAAAAACCTTTAGCCTCAACAAAGGATTGAATTTCGTATCCAATGTCACCCAATTTAATTCCGGGTTTTAAAATTTTAATGGCTCTCATCATTGACTCATAGGTTGCTTCAATAAGATTATTTAATTTTACCGAAGGTTCACCAATACAAAACATTCTACTTGTATCACCATAATGATCATTAATAATTGCTGTAACATCTACATTAACAGCATCACCTTCTTTTAAGATTCTATCAGAGGGAATACCATGGCAAACAACGTGATTTAAAGAGGTGCAGAGAGACTTTTTAAAACCCCTATAAAAGAGTGGGGCAGAGTAGCCACCATTGTCTCTGATAAATTCATATCCTAATTTATCAATATAGTCTGTTGAGACGCCCTCTTTGATATTATCGGTCAACATATCTAAGGTCTGTGCAGCTAATTTTCCTGCAATTCTCATTTTTTCAAACTTTTCTTTATAATCAGTCATTAATAATTTTAAGTTTTTTTTCGATATAAATTTTCTTGGGGGTTATATTGCATCTGTATGCTAAAAAATTAACACCCGCTTTTTTTGCTATAAGATAGTTTTTATAATATTCAATATCTATATCTTTAGCTATTTTAAAATATTTCATATGTTGAATTTGTACTAAAAATAATAAGTAAGTTTTATAACCCTTTTTTATGGCATCAATAAGGGTGAGTAAATGTTTTGATCCTCTTTTGGTTATTGCATCTGGAAATTCAGCAGTATTACTGTCTCTAAAAAGAGTTACATTTTTAACCTCAACAAAGATTTTTTGTTTTTTTTTTTCAAGAAGAAAATCAAATCTTGTTTCTTTATTAAAAAAAACTTCAGATTTAACTTTATAATTATTTTTTAACTCCTTAATTAAATGGTTCTTCATAGCGTTTTGAACAATTTTGTTTGCCAAGTGTGTATTGACACCTACTAATTTTTTTCTGCTTTTTATTATTTCCAAACAATATTTTAATTTTTTTTTGGGATCATTATTTTTCGATAAGTAAACTTCATTTCCTTCATTTAACAGCCCGTTCATCGAACCAGTGTTAGGACAATGAGCAGTCACAGTTTCTTGACCTAATTTAACATCAGTAAAAAAACGTTTATATCTTCTGATTAGTTTGCCTTTTATTAAAGACTTGGTAAATTCCATAACAAAATTATACAATTAAAATGGTTAAAAAAACAAAATTTCATGCAGCAATATTAATAATTGGTAATGAGATACTTTCAGGTAGAACTCAAGATACCAATACAAGCACTCTCGCAATCTGGTTAAATTCGCTTGGCGTAAAAGTGGTTGAGGTCAGAGTTATTCCAGATATTGAACAAACAATCATTGATACAGTTAATCTATTGAGGACAAATTATGATTATGTATTTACCACAGGTGGTATTGGTCCAACTCATGATGATATTACAGCTCAATCTATTTCAAAAGCATTTGGTTTAAAATACGAAATTAATCAAGTAGCTTTCAAGATTTTAAAAGAATATTATAAACATAGCGAATTTAATGAAGGTAGACAAAAGATGACCAAAATGCCAGAAAAAGCAAATTTAATTTTGAACCCAACTAGTGGGGCACCTGGATTTTATGTTGAAAATGTATTTTGCTTACCAGGAGTTCCTTCTATTTTAAAATCTATGATCGGTGGATTAAAAAATAAAATTGTTGGAGGTGAACCTATTTTAAGTCAAACGATTAGTTTAAGAACAGTCGAGAGTGAGATAGCAACTTCATTAACTAAAATCCAAAATGATAATCAAGATGTTGAAATTGGTAGTTATCCATTTTTTCAAGCGGGCAAATTAGGAGTATCGATCGTCATGCGTTCTGAAAATCAATCGAAAATTGATATTTGTAATTCTCAAATTTTAAAATTCGTTAATGAAAAAAAAATTGAAATAGTTGATCGTTAAATGCTTTATTTTGCATATGGTAGCAATCTTAATCACGCTCAAATGAAAAAAAGGTGTAAAGATAGTCTTTTTTTAAAAAAAATTAATCTTAAAAATTTTAGATTAACTTTTCGTAGCAGAAGAGGATGGGCTGACATAGAACCTAAAAGAAAATCAATAGTAACAGGCGCGTTATTTGAAATAACTAAAACCGATGAAAAAAAATTAGATATTATTGAGAATTATCCAATTTTATATAAAAAATATTATTTCAAATATTATGGAAAAAAAGTCATGACATATACGATGGTTAAAAAAACCTCTTTTAACTATCCACCTGAAAAATATTTAAAGATAATTAAATGTGGATACAAGGATTGTGGTCTTAATCAAAAATTTCTCAAACAAGCTTTATTGCCTTAATATTCGTCTGATAAACTTATTTTAGACTAATTAAGAATAATACATAAGTGCCACGCCAATAAGAGCACCAATTATTAAATAAGTTAACATGTTATTTTTTTATCTAATTTTACTCTAAAAAAATAGTTAATCAATAAATGTGTAAAGCAAAGTTATGATTTAAATTATATTAAAGATTTTGATATAAAAAATTAGAACTTCTTAATTAAGATTTTTAGTCATTTCCTAAAATATTTATCTCTCTTAAGCCTTTTTTTTTAAGTTCGACTTGAATTTTCAGAATGTATTTTAAAAATTTTAGACTTTGTTTGCTTAAACCATACTTTTTAAGTTTTAAACTTTTAAATTTTATTATTACTCACTTATTAAAATGATAAAAGCTAAACATCTATTATGCACTAGAAGCTATTTACTTTAATTGGTTTTTTGAGTTATACTGAAAGCGAGATATGACAATAGAAAATCAGTATGCCCTCGTGGTGAAATTGGTAGACACAAAGGACTTAAAATCCTTGCCGCTTGCGGAGTGCCAGTTCGAGTCTGGCCGAGGGCACCACACTTGAGTAATATCCAAATAATTTCGGATAAAAATAAAAAATCTAAGTTAATCAAATCTTTGTTAATCAAAAAAATTAAACAATACGAATTTAAAAAACCAAATTTAATAATTGTTATTGGTGGCGATGGCTTCATGCTTCAGACTTTAAAACTAAACAAGGATCCCAAAAAGCTTTTTTATGGAATTAATTCAGGTAATTTTGGTTTTTTAATGAACAAATTTTCATCTAAAAATATAATTCGTAATTTAACCAGTCCTAATTTAATTTCTATTTATCCCTTAGAGATGACTGTAAAAAATAAATATAAACAAATTAAAAAATCATTAGCCATAAATGAAGTTTCTATCCTAAGACAAAGTAAACAAACTGCATTGCTTTCAATTAAGCAGGGTTCAAAAGTAATTATAAAGAAATTAGTCTCAGACGGAGTATTAGTTTCAACACCAGCTGGAAGCACAGCTTATAATCTTTCGGTTCATGGTCCAATTTTAAGTTTAAATTCAAATAAACTTTCAATTGCACCAATTAGTCCGTTTCGACCTCGAAGATGGAGAGGTAAAGTGGTAAGTGATCAATTAAAAATTATAATCAATAATTTAAACCCAACTAAAAGACCTATAAGTGCAGTGGCAGACAACTTTGAGGTTAGAAACGCTAAAACTATAATAATTCGATCTAATAAAATGATTAAATTTAATCTCTTATATGATCGAAATAGAAGTTTACAAAAAAAGATTAAAATTGAGCAAATAAGAAGAGAAACTTCGTAAATCCTTGAAAAGAATTTTTATAATTTTATTTATAAGCAACTTATTTTTAAAAAATCTTTTTGCTATGTCTGAAAGTTACCAAAAAAAATTCTATAATGGTTGTTACCCAGAATCTAAGTATTATCTTGGTTCTATCAAAGCTAATGAATATTGTTCGTGCACAATTAAAAAGTTAAGCGAAAAATATTCTGATGATGATATTGATAAAATTACAAAACAAAGCGAAGAAATACAATTAGAGTCATTTAATTTTGCATCAGATTTTTGTGCTAAGCTTGTGGATTAAATTTATTATCATGGTGCCCCCGCACGGATTCGAACCGCGGACCTATTGATTACAAATCAATTGCTCTACCAGCTGAGCTACAAGGGCTTAAGCAATAAGTATTAAATTTTTTTAATTAATCAACTCTTTTTTTTTATAAAGCTTAGATGATGAAAAACGATAGCTGCACTATTTGAAATATTTAAACTTTCAATCTTTTGGTTGATTTCAATTCTTACGACAAAATCTGTATATTTTGATGTGTGTTCTCTCATTCCAAATCCCTCTGATCCAAATAAAAGTACCGTATTCCCTTTCCACTCAATTTCAGTAAAAGATTTTTTGCCTTCACTATCAAAGCCATAAACCCAAAATTTTTTTTCTCTTAAATTTTTTAGAGTAGAATTAATATTTGATACTTCAAAAATATTCATATGCTCCATACTACCACTTGCAGCTTTATACATTAATTTACTCTCACTAGGAAAATGCCGATCTTTTATAATTATACCATCTATGTTAAATGATGTGGCGCTTCTAATTAATGATCCTATATTTCTTGGATCAGTTACTCCATCTAAACAAGCAAGCGTTAAATTTTCTTTACCCTTAATAAATTCTTTTAAAATTGGTTTTTCAATATGCTCAATTTCAGCAACATAACCACCGTGCATCAATTGATCTTTTGAAGTATAGTTGTCTAATTCTTTTTTGGTTTTGTAATAGACCTTGACATCCTGAAGCAGATTTTTTTTTGGACTTTTTCTATGAATATTTTTCTTACTTTCTTCAGTTAAAAATAACCTCAAAACTTTTCGTTTGGGATTTTTTAGTGCCTCAATCACGGCATGTTGCCCAACTATAAAAAATGTTGATTTATTCATAAATTTTTCAAACTTTTACACGTTTTTTTGACATTTTCTTATTAAATCTCGTGTTGCAATTGAGTAAATAAAATATATAAAACGCATGTTGTTTGAAGCTTTATTGAACAGGGGACACTTCCCCAAAAGGAGGGGTTCCAGAGCGGTCAAATGGGGCGGGCTGTAAACCCGTTGACTACGGTCTTCGAAAGTTCGAATCTTTCCCCCTCCACCATTCAATAAAATTTTAAGTGATAATGGAGTGTTAATCTTGGGGTTGTGCGGGTGTAGTTCAATGGTAGAACGCTAGCCTTCCAAGCTGGATGTAAGGGTTCGATTCCCTTTACCCGCTCCAAGAAGATTTAAAAATTAAAAATTGAGGTAAAAAAATAATGTCTAAAGAAAAATTTGTAAGAAGTAAACCACATTGTAACATTGGTACAATTGGCCATGTCGATCATGGCAAAACAACGCTAACTGCAGCCATCACTAAAGTGTTAGCGGAAACTGGTGGGGCTGTTTATACAGCATATGATCAAATTGATAAAGCTCCCGAAGAAAAAGAGAGGGGAATTACAATTTCAACAGCTCATGTTGAATATTCAACTGAGAAAAGACATTATGCTCACGTAGATTGTCCTGGTCATGCTGACTACGTAAAAAATATGATAACAGGTGCTGCACAAATGGATGGAGCAATTTTAGTTGTTAATGCAGCTGATGGTCCTATGCCTCAAACAAGGGAACATATTCTTTTAGGAAGACAAGTTGGAATTCCTTCTATAGTTGTTTATTTAAACAAAGTAGATCAAGTTGACGATAAAGAAATGATCGATTTAGTTGAAGAAGAAATTAGAGAACTATTAAAATCTTACAAATATCCTGGAGATAAAATTCCTATCATTAAAGGATCAGCTTTAGCTGCTATTGAAGGTAGAGATGAAGAGATTGGTAAGAATTCAATATTAGCATTAATGAAAGCGGTTGATGAATTTATTCCTCAGCCTATTAGAGAAATTGACAAACCTTTCTTAATGCCAGTTGAGGACGTTTTTTCAATTTCAGGAAGAGGTACTGTCGTAACAGGAAGAGTCGAAGCTGGTGTCGTTAAAACAGGAGAAGAGTTAGAAATTGTTGGTATAAGATCTACCAAAAAATCAGTTTGCACTGGTGTTGAAATGTTTAGAAAACTTTTAGATTCAGGTGAAGCAGGTGATAATATTGGTGTATTGCTAAGAGGTATTGAAAGAACAGATGTTGAAAGAGGTCAAGTTCTCTGTAAACCAGGATCTGTCACTCCTCATACCACTTTTGAAGCGCAAGCTTATGTTCTTAAAAAAGAAGAGGGTGGAAGACATACTCCGTTCTTCACTAATTATAGACCTCAGTTTTACTTTAGAACAACAGATGTAACAGGTGAAGTACAATTGCCTGCAGGTACAGAAATGGTTATGCCAGGTGATGATGCTAAATTTACTGTAAAATTAATAACTCCAATTGCGATGTCAGAAAAGTTAAATTTTGCTATTCGAGAGGGAGGAAGAACTGTTGGAGCAGGAGTAGTAACAAAAATTATAGAGTAAGCTCTATATATTAGGAGTGTAGCTCAATTGGTAGAGCGCCGGTCTCCAAAACCGGAGGCTGAGGGTTCGAGTCCCTCCGCTCCTGCCAATGAAACTGAAAATTATGAAAAACCCAATTAAATTTATTCAAGAAGTAAAGCAAGAAGCTTTTAAAATTGCTTGGCCATCAAGTAAAGAAACTTTTCAAGGAGCCTTAATGGTTTTTGCAATGGCTGTAATCATGTCTTTGTTTTTTTTACTTCTAGATCAAGTTTTAAAATTTTTTTTAGACCTACTAATTAAGGTAATTATATAATGAAAAATTGGTACATAGTTCAGTCACATTCAAACTTTGAGAATAAAGTTGCTAGTTTAATTAAAGAAGAGGCTGAAAAAGCTAAAATTATGGATAAGTTTGACGAGATTGTTGTCCCAACTCACGATGTAACGGAAGTTAAAAGAGGAAAAAGAGTTCAAAGAAAAAAAAAATATTTTCCAGGATATATTTTAATTAAGAGTGAGATGAATAATGATATTTATCATATGATTAAGAGAATAAAAAAAGTGAGTGGTTTCCTTGGTACTAAAGGAGTGCCGGTTCCAGTTTCAGATAAAGAAATCGAAAAAATATTAGGCCAAATAAAAGATGGTGTAGCACAGCCAAAATCTGGTATTGAGTATAGCGTTGGTGAAAAGGTTCAGGTGGTAGATGGTCCCTTTGCATCATTTAGTGGGATGGTTGAGGGTATAGATGAGGAAAAATCAAGACTTAAAGTTTCAGTTTCTATATTTGGAAGGCCAACTCCTGTTGATTTAGAGTATAATCAAGTTGAGAAAGTAAGTTAATGGCAGTTAAAAAAGAAATTAGTAGTTTTATAAAATTACAAATTATAGGTGGACAAGCTAATCCAGCACCTCCAGTTGGTCCAGCATTAGGACAACGTGGAGTTAACATTATGGAATTTTGTAAGGCATTTAATGAGAAAACCAAATCTTTGATAGGTAAGCCTGTACCTGTAAAAATAACAGTGTACGCTGATAAAAAATTTGATTTTAAGATTAAATCACCTCCAGCCTCGTATTATATAAAGGAAGCTGTTAAATTAAAAAGTGGATCAAAAGAACCTGGAAAAAATATTGTAGCTTCAATATCAAAAAAACAATTAGAAGAAATTGCTAAGCTTAAAATGACCGATTTAAATGCAATCACTTTGGATAAAGCAGTAAAAATTATAGCTGGTTCAGCTAGATCAATGGGTATAGAGGTTACAGAATAATGTCTTCAAAAAGATTTAAAAAATTACCCGTAAATACAAAAAAAATGGAGCCAAACGGTATTGAAAAATTATTAACCGAGGTAAAAAAAAATTGTACAACAAAATTTGATGAGTCAGTTGATTTGCATTTACAAATTAACAATAAGCAAAAAAAAAGCGAAATCAATATTCGAACAGTTGTAAATTTACCGAGCGGTACAGGAAAAAAAGTTAAAGTGGCGGTTGTTTGCGAGGATGCAAGAGTTCAAGAAGCAAAAAATGCAGGTGCAGATATTGTTGGTGGTGATGAATTTATTGACAAAATTAAAGATGGCCAATTAAATTTTGAAAAATTAATTTGTACGCCAAGCATGATGATAAAATTATCTAAACTCGGAAAAGTTTTGGGTCCAAAAGGTCTGATGCCTAATCCAAAGCTTGGTTCTGTATCAGACAATATAAAGCAAGCAGTATTAGATGCTAAATCTGGACAAGTTGAAATTAGAAATGATAAAGATGGAAATATTGGTTTAAGCATTGGAAAAAAATCTTTTCATGATAATGAGTTATTAAAAAATTATTATGCAATTTTAGATGTTTTGGAAAAAGAAAAATCAAATAACACAGTAAAAGGTAATTTAATTAAAAATATTTTTGTGACATCTTCTATGGGTGTTTCGTACAAAGTAAAATTAAATAAAACTATATAATTATTGTTATGATGAACAAAGAGCAAAAAAAAAATTATATAAGTGAAATGACTACTCGATTTCAAAATAGTAAAGCTGTGCTAGTTGCTCATTATCAAGGTTTAACAATGGTTCAATTGGATGATTTGAGATCTAAAATGAGAGAGCATGGAATAATTTTTAAAATAACTAAAAATAGGATTACTAAGCTTGCGCTTGAAAAAACAAAATGCAAAGATCTATCCAATTTATTTACTGGTCCAACCGCCGTAGCATTTAGTGAGGACGCTATAGTATCAGCAAGAATTTTGTCAAAATTTGCAAAAGATAATGCAAATTTGAAATTAATTGGTGGTATCATGGGTTCAGAGATTTTGGATAAAATAGGTGTTCAAAATGTCGCAAATTTACCCACTCTTGATGAGGCCAGAGCTAATATTGTTGGAATTTTAAAAGCCTCTGCATCAAAAATAATAAGTATTTTTCTTGCACGATCTGAAAAAATGAGTAGTTTGTCCCCAGAAAATTCAGAAACTCAACTCAAAAAGTAACAGTATATGGCAGATTTAAATAAAATTATTGAGGACTTATCAAGTTTAACGGTTGTGGAGGCTGCTCAACTTTCAAAACAACTTGAGGAAAAGTGGGGTGTGACTGCTATGGTGGCATCAGCTCCAGCGGCAGGAACAGCAGCGGCAACTGCTTCAGAGGAAAAAAATGAATATACAATTATGCTTGTTTCTGCAGGTGATAAAAAAATTAATGTAATTAAAGAGGTTAGAGCGGTTACTGCACTTGGTTTAAAGGAAGCAAAAGATTTAGTTGAAGGTGCACCTAAACAAATTAAAGCGGGTGTAAATAAAAAAGAAGCTGAAGAGATTAAAGCAAAATTAGAGGCAGCTGGCGCTAAAGTAGAGCTTAAATAAATTAATAAGGAAATTTTAGATACTGATTTAAAAATCAGTATTGATGAATGATGCAACTATCTTTCACTGAAAAAAAAAATATTAGAAAAAATTTTGGTAAACTTAAAGAGAGTTTGTCGATACCCAATTTAATTGAAGTTCAAAAAAACTCTTACAAGGAGTTAACTGATTTTAATCCAGAAGCAGGTGATTTTGTAAAAGGATTTGACAGGGTATTTAAAAGTATATTTCCTATTGAAGATTTGAACGATAAAGCTACACTCGAATATGTTTCTTATCGACTTGAAAAACCAAAATTTGATGTTGAAGAATGTATTACCAGAGGATTAACTTATTCTTCTGCTCTAAAATGTACATTAAGATTGGTAGTTTACGAAATAGATCAGGTAAATAATACCAAAGACATTTTATCAGCCAAGGAACAAGAAGTTTACATGGGGGAAGTTCCAATGATGACAAATAGTGGAACTTTTGTAACAAATGGAGTTCAAAGAGTTGTTGTTAACCAAATGCACAGAAGTCCAGGTGTATTTTTTGATCATGATAAGGGAAAAACTCACGCTAGCGGCAAGTTACTTTTTAATTGTAGAGTTATTCCAAATAGAGGCTCTTGGCTAGATTTTGAATACGATGTTAAAGATTTTTTATATTTTAAAATTGATAGAAAAAAGAAAATTTTTGTATCAACTTTATTGATGGCCTTAGGTTACTCAAAGGCAGATATCGCAGATGAATTTTATTCTAAAGAAAAATATACTTTTGAATCAACCACTGGAAAATGGAAAACAAATTTTAATCCAGAAAATTATAAATCAAAAAATTTTTCTGAGGAAGTAATTGATGCAAAGACAAATAAAACAGTTATTAAAGCTGGTGAAAAGATTAATTTTTTAAATGCGAAAAAACTATTGGATGAGGGTTTAAAAGAAATTTTAGTTTCTAGAGACTCGCTTTTCGGAAAAATTTTACATAAAGATGTAAAAATAAATGATGAAGAAGATGGTATATTTAAAATTGGAACTGAATTAAATGATAAGATCATTCAGAAAATATTAGATGCAAAAATAAATTCTATATATGTGTCGGTAAGCAATTCAATAAACAAAGGCCCGTATTTATTAACAACAATTTTAAATGACAAAAACAATAGTAAAAATGAGGCTATAACAGAGATTTATAAAATGCTAAGACCCGGAGAACCACCTACAATCGAAATTGCTACTCAAATTTTTAATAATCTTTTTTTTAGTTCTGAAAGATATGACTTATCCGATGTTGGAAGAGTTAAAATGAACTCTAGATTAAATTTACAGTGTTCTGATAAAATAACAATTTTAAGAAACGATGATATTATCGCTATAATCCATAAAATGTTAGAGTTGAGAGATGGAAAAGACGACGTAGATGATATAGATCATCTTGGTAACAGAAGAGTTCGTTCAGTCGGTGAGTTGGTTGAAAATCAAGCTCGAATAGGTGTTTATAAAATGGAAAGAGCCATTAAAGAAAAAATGACTACTTTAGACATTGAGTCAGCTATGCCGCAAGATTTGATAAATGCTAAACCTTTAACAATTTCTCTTAAAGATTTTTTTGCAAGCTCTCAGTTATCACAATTTATGGATCAAACGAACCCTTTATCAGAAATTACACATAAAAGAAGAGTATCCGCCTTAGGACCAGGAGGTTTAACTCGTGAACGAGCGGGATTTGAGGTACGTGACGTTCATCCTACTCATTATGGAAGAATTTGTCCAATAGAAACGCCCGAGGGTCCAAATATTGGTTTAATAAATAGTTTATCAACTTATGCCAAAATTAACAAATATGGTTTTATTGAGAGTCCATATAAAAGAGTTAAAGATGGAGTTGTTCAAAAAGAGATTGAATATTTATCTGCAATGGACGAAACTAAATATACTATTGCTCAAGCCAATACAAAATTAGACAAAAACGGAAAAATTGTTGAAGAACTTGTTTCTTGCCGACAAAATTTAAATTTTATTCTATCTAAGCCCGATACGATCCACTATATTGACGTTTCTCCTAAACAATTAGTTTCTGTTGCAGCTGCACTAATACCTTTTTTAGAAAATGATGACGCTAACAGAGCGTTAATGGGTTCCAATATGATGCGACAAGCGGTTCCTTTATTAAAACCTGAGTCCCCTTTAGTTGGCACCGGGATGGAAAGTGATGTTGCATTAGACTCTGGCGTTACTATTGTTGCTAAAAGAGACGGAATTGTTGATAAAATTGATGGTAAACGAATTGTTATTAAGGTAACTGAGGAAACTGATTTTTCTAAATCAGGAGTGGATATTTATAATTTACAAAAATTCAAACGATCAAATCAAAATACTTGTATCAATCAGAGACCATTAGTTAGAGTTGGAGATAAGGTTAAGTCTGGTGATATAATTGCAGATGGTCCCTCAACTAAACTTGGAGAGTTAGCTCTTGGTAAAAACGTAACCGTCGCTTTTATGCCTTGGCAAGGATATAATTTTGAGGACTCAATATTAATTTCAGAAAGATGCGTAACAGACGATGTTTTTACTTCAGTACATATTGTTGAATACGAAGTTATGGCTAGAGATACCAAATTAGGTGAAGAGGAAATTACTAGAGATATCCCAAATGTTAACGAGGAAGCATTAAAAAATCTTGACGAGTCTGGGATTGTATATATAGGCGCTGAAGTTAATCCGGGAGACATCCTTGTTGGAAAAGTTACCCCTAAAGGTGATTCAGCCTCTGGTCCCGAAGAAAAATTATTAAGATCAATATTTGGAGAAAAAGCTATAGATGTAACAGACACATCTTTAAAAATGTCTAGAGGTAGTAGCGGTATTGTAGTGGATGTAAGAGTTTTTAATAGACATGGTATAGAAAAAGACGAAAGATCAATAACAATAGAGAGAGCTGAAATAGAAGAAATTAGACAAGACAAAATTGTTGAAGAAGAAATTTTAGAAAGAAGTATTAAACAAAGAGCTGCTCAATTTTTAACAGACTTTAGTTTGACAAAAAAAATAAAAGACCTTGAAGTTGGCACTAAGTTAGATTTCGAAAAAATTAATAAATTACCAATAAATGATGTTTTTAAAATAGTTGTTGGAAACATTACTAAAGAATCTACTTTGGCTCAACTTAAGGACCAATACAATAAAGCAAAAGAGAATATTACCGAAAGATTTGAAGATAAGGTAAATAAAATTAGAAGTGGAGACGATTTATTACCAAGTGTAATGAAAATGGTTAAAGTTTTTGTTGCAATTAAGAGAAGATTAAGACCAGGCGATAAAATGTCTGGCAGACATGGTAACAAAGGTGTTGTCAGTAAAATTGTTCCAGTCGAAGACATGCCTTATAGAGAAGATGGAAGGCCAGTCGACATAGTTTTAAATCCGCTCGGTGTACCTAGTAGAATGAATGTTGGTCAAATTTTAGAAACCCACATTGGATGGGCCTGCAAAGAATTTGGAGAGCAAGTGAAAAAGTTAGTAAATGAAAATAATAAAAAAATTGAAAAAACAGAAAAAATTGCAAATTTTTTAAAATCTATTTATGGGGAAGAAATATTTAATGAAAAAGTTGATAAACTCAACAAATCGGAATTTAGAGATCTTTGCGAAAATTTATTAAACGGCATACCAGTTTCTACTCCTGTTTTTGATGGTGCAAAAGAAAAAGATGTGACTGAATTACTTAAATTAGCCAAGTTACCTGGATCAGGGCAAACAACGCTATGGGATGGAAGAACTGGTGAAAAATTTGACAGACCAGTAACAGTCGGTATTATTTATATGTTAAAACTTCATCATTTAGTTGAAGATAAAATTCATGCAAGATCTACAGGACCTTACAGTTTGGTTACTCAACAGCCACTGGGTGGAAAAGCTCAATTAGGAGGACAAAGATTTGGTGAAATGGAAGTTTGGGCGCTCGAAGCCTACGGTGCTTCATATACTTTACAAGAAATATTAACTGTCAAATCAGATGACGTAGCTGGACGTGTCAAAGTTTATGAAACAATAGTCAAAGGCGAGGAAAATTTTGAGTCTGGAATTCCAGAATCCTTTAACGTGTTAGTAAAAGAAATTAAATCATTGGCTTTAAATATAGAACTTAATTGATATGAAAAAAGAAATAACAGATTTATTTAAAAATACAGAAATTTCTGAGGCGCAAAATTTTAATAGTATAAAAATTACTCTGGCAAGTCCTGAAAAAATTAAATCTTGGACTTATGGTGAAATTAAAAAACCAGAAACAATTAATTATAGAACTTTTAGACCTGAAAAAGATGGTTTGTTTTGTGCACGAATTTTTGGACCAATAAAAGATTACGAGTGTTTATGTGGTAAATATAAGCGAATGAAATTTAGAGGAATCATTTGTGAAAAATGTGGTGTTGAAGTTACAAAATCAAATGTTCGTAGAGAGAGGATGGGTCACATCAATCTTGCAACACCAGTGGCACATATTTGGTTTTTAAAATCATTACCAAGTCGTATTGCTCTTGTAGTTGACATGAAATTAAAAGATATAGAGAAAGTCCTTTATTTTGAAAACTTTATTGTAATCGAACCAGGACTAACTGGTTTACAAAAATATCAGCTTTTAGGAGAGGAAGAATTAGCTAGGTTTCAAGAACAACATGGAGAGGAGTCATTCAGTGTAGGTATAGGAGCAGAAGCTGTTTTAGAAATGTTGAAGAATTTAGACTTAGATCTCGAAAGAAAAAATTTAATCAGTTTTATCAAAGATACTAAATCAAAAGTAAACGAGGAAAGAGCAATAAAAAGGTTAAAATTAATAGAGTCATTTATTGAAACAGGCCAAAAGCCAGAATGGATGATATTAACAGTAATTCCAGTTATACCACCTGAATTAAGACCCTTGGTCCCACTCGACGGTGGAAGATTTGCTACCTCTGACTTAAATGATCTTTATAGAAGGGTTATAAATAGAAATAATAGACTTAAAAGACTTATTGATCTTAAGGCTCCAGACATAATTGTAAGAAATGAAAAGAGAATGTTGCAGGAGTCCGTTGATGCATTATTTGACAATGGACGAAGAGGAAGAGTAATCACAGGAACCGGTAAAAGGCCTCTAAAATCACTATCTGAAATGTTAAAAGGAAAACAAGGTAGATTTAGACAAAATTTACTAGGCAAAAGAGTAGATTATTCTGGCAGATCAGTAATAGTAGTCGGACCAGATTTAAAATTACATCAATGCGGATTACCAAAAAAAATGGCTCTTGAACTGTTTAAACCATTTTTATACGCAAGATTGAATAAACTTGGCTTAGCCTCAACAATTAAACAAGCCAAAAAAATAGTTGAAAAGGAAACAGACGCAGTCTGGGATGCGTTAGAACTAATTGTAAGAGAGCATCCTGTGTTGTTAAATAGAGCTCCAACACTTCACAGATTGGGTGTTCAGGCGTTTGAACCAAAATTAATTGAAGGTGATGCAATTGAATTACATCCCTTAACTTGTGCTGCATTTAATGCAGATTTTGACGGAGATCAAATGGCAGTTCATGTCCCATTGAGCTTAG
>VGCG01000012.1 GCA_016870175.1 Alphaproteobacteria bacterium | reverse complement strand
AAAGATCAAGTCCATTGAATAAATAATTTTTTTGATCTTGGTATGAAAGTCCTACCAAAATAATTGCAGCAGAACCAATTATTTTATCTTCAAATAAATCAGATTTGCCAATTTCATTTATAAGATGGTTAGTCTGTTTTTGTACTATAAGATTAAATTTGTTTTGATATTCTTTACTACCGTCTTCATATGTTAATTGATGATTTGAAAGCCATGCAATAATTCTTTTAGACGTAATGTCAAATTCCCAACTTTTAGCATTATATTTTTCATTTTTTTTAATCCAATTTTCAATAACATTTTGAGTAGCTTTTTTTGATGATTTAAGATCTAAACTGAAAAACCAAAAAAAATTATTTAATTTTTCAAAATCTTCTAAATTTAAATTATTTTGCCAAATACTTTGGATTGCAAAATCCTCAATTTTATATTTTTTTTTTTGGTATTTTACTATAGATGATAATAAATAAGGACTAGGTTTATACTGAAAGTTCTCATAATAAATTTTAGAAATTTTTTTATTATAAAAATTAGAACTTAAATATAATGTTTTAAATTTCTCTGAAATACTGAAAAAAAATTGATTTGTATAATTTAAAACCTTTTTAAAAATCATTAATTTATTGCGATTTTAATAAATCAATATTTTTTTTAATGTTTCCATTATTACTTTTAAAAATTGTCGTTCCCGAAACAAGAATATTTGCACCAGCATCAATTGCTGCCTTACAATTATCAAAGTTTATGCCTCCGTCAATTTCAATATCAAAATCAAGATTATTTTCATTTTGAATTTTTTTAAGTTTCTTTACTTTATTTAAAACTTTAGGCATAAATTTTTGTCCACCAAAACCTGGGTTAACACTCATGATTAAGACAAGATCAACCTGATCTAAAAAATCTATAATTAAATCAATTTTTGATGCTGGGTTTAAACAAACACCAATTTTTTTATTTAATTTTTTTATTTTAAAAATAGAGTTTTTTAAATTATCTGTTGCTTCTGGATGAATCGTAATTATGTCGGCACCAGCATCTGCAAAAGCTTCTATGTATTTGTTTACTGGTGAAATCATTAAATGAACATCAAATTTTAGCGAACAATTTTTTTTTAAAGATTTAATAACTGGTGGACCAATTGTCAGATTTGGAACAAAGTGGCCATCCATGACATCAACATGAATCATATCAGCACCACCCTTTTCAAGACGTTTTAATTCATTACCTAATTGGCTAAAGTCAGCTGATAAAATTGATGGTGAAATCTGTATTTTTTTCATTATTAACTAGATTAGTACTATCAATTTTAAATATAAATTAAATTATTTTTTTAATAAATTTAAAATAGGACAATACTAAAAAGACTAAAATATTAGATCAAATTTTAGATATTTTTTCTGTTGTCAACTAAACTTTGAACTACAGTTGGGTCAGCTAAAGTGGTGGTGTCACCTAATTGTTTATACTCATTAGCTGCAATTTTTCTTAAAATTCTTCTCATTATTTTACCCGATCTAGTTTTTGGCAGTGCTGGAGTGAAATGGATAATTTCTGGTCTATAGTGTGCTCCTAAAACTCTTGCAATATGATTTTTTAAATCTCTTTCAAGCTCCCCGCTTTCTTTCTCACCTGATTTTAAAGTGACATAACAATAAAGTGCATTGCCTTTTATGTCATGGGGAAAGCCAACCACTGCAGCTTCTGCAACTTTTGGATAAGCTACAAAAGCACTTTCAATTTCTGCAGTACCAAGGTTATGTCCAGAGACAATTATTACGTCGTCGACTCGACCTGTAATCCAATAATATCCGTCTTGATCCCTTTTACAGCCATCACCAGTAAAATATTTTCCATCGAATTGAGAAAAATAGGTATCAATAAATCTTTGATGATCTCCATAAACGGTTCGCATTTGTCCTGGCCAAGATTGAGCAATACAAAGTCTACCTTCACCCGCACCATTAATTTCTTTCCCATTTTTATCGACTAGAACTGGTTTAATTCCATAAAATGGTTTCGAAGCAGACCCAGGTTTTAAATCCATTGCACCTGTTTGAGGTGAAATCATTATTCCTCCAGTTTCAGTTTGCCACCACGTATCAACGATTGGACATTTAGAATTCCCAACAGTTTGAAAATACCACATCCAAGCACCAGGATTAATTGGTTCTCCCACCGTGCCTAACAATCTAAGAGATTTTCTTGAAGTTTTTTTAACTGGTTTATCTCCATCTCGCATTAAAGCTCGAATAGCGGTTGGTGCTGTATAGAAAATATTAACTTTATATTTATCAATAATTTCCCACCATCTTGAGTTATCTGGATAGGTTGGAATACCTTCAAACATTAGTGTTGTAGCGCCATTAGCGAGTGGTCCATAAATAATGTAACTATGGCCTGTGACCCAACCAATATCAGCTGTACACCAATAAATATCCTTTGGTTTATAATTAAAAATATACTGATGAGTCATCGAGGCATAAACCATATATCCCCCAGTAGTATGTAAAACTCCTTTAGGTTTTCCAGTTGATCCTGATGTATATAAAATAAATAGGGGGTCCTCTGCGTTCATTTCTTCCGGAATACATTGATCTGAAACATCTTTAATTAAAGTATGGTACCAAACATCTTTTCGTTTATTCCAACTAACTTTATTCCCAGTTCGCTTAACCACAATACATTTTTTAACATTTGGACAACTCAATAATGCTTCATCTGTTGTCTCTTTTAGAGGAATAATCTTTCCACCTCTAATACCTTCGTCTGCGGTTATAATATATTCTGATTTACAGTCATTCACTCTTCCAGAAATAGAATCTGCTGAAAAACCACCAAAAATGATAGAATGAACTGCTCCAATTCTAGCACAAGCTAACATTAAAATTGCTAGCTCAGGGATCATGGTTAAATAAATTGTCACTCGATCCCCCTTTTTAATGCCAAGTTTTTTAAGACCGTTGGCTGCTTTAGATACTTTTTTATGGAGCTCTTTATAGGTAATTTTTTGATTATCCTTAGGATCGTCGCCAACCCAAATGATTGCAATTTTATCTTTTTTGTTCTTTAAATGTCGGTCAATACAGTTGGCAGATGCATTTAAAGTACCGTCTTGGTACCAATTTATTTTAACATCTGTTTTACTAAATTTTACATTTTTTATAATAGAATATGGCTTTATCCATTTTATCCTCTTGCCTTCTTTTCTCCAAAAATCATCATTATTTTTAATCGAGTATAAATATTTTTTTTGGTATAAAGTTTTATTTACAAAACTTTTTTTGATCCAATCTGGCTTTACTTTTATAATTAATTCGTTTGTTGAAGAATTTTCTTTTAATTTTCTCTTAATTTTTTTTACAGCATTAGGCATTGTTATATTTATTAAAATAAATATTACATATTTTAATAAACTCCACAATGCTTTGTCAGAAACTGCAATTAAGGATTTAAAATTAACAATTTTTAATAGAGTTTGAAATATTTCTTATGAGTTTGAAGTATAAATCTTTACCATTGTCTAAATCTGCACCCAATGGATCCATTACTGATATTTTAATGTTTGTATCTTGAGCAATGGCTTTTGGGATACCTGGATTAAATTGCGGTTCTGAAAAAATACAGTTAATTTTTTTTGTTTTTATTTCTTCCCTAATACTTGTTAATTGTTTTGCTCCTGGTAAAACCTCAGGATTGACCATTAAGGCACCAGCTACTTGAACATCAAATCTTTTTTCGAAATATTGGTAGGCATCATGAAATACAATAAAACTTGCATTTTTATTAATACTATTGTTTATCTCCTGAACCATACTATCTAATTCAACTAATATTTTTTTTTTATTATTTTCATAAATAGATTTATTTTTACTATCTACTTCAGATAGATGTTGTGCAATTAACTCAACCATTATTTTTGCATTTAGTGGATCTGTCCAAATATGAGGATCAATGCCATTCCCATGATCGTGATCATGATGCTCCTCATGTTCATCTTTTTCTTCATGAGATACGTGTTCATTTTTCTTTTTACTATTAGATTCTTCTTTCTCACTGTGATCATCATGACCATTATGATCGTCATGTTCAGAGTCTTCAAAAATATTATTTTCTCTATATTTTACCTTTTCAATTTCTTTACTTTCTAAAAAAGAAATTATTTTAGTTTTGTTTCCAATTGTTTTAAGTGGCTTTTTTAAAAAAGTTTCTAAATCTTGACCAATCCAAAAAATTATATCAGCTTCTTGGATCATTTTTGCAGTTGCTGGTTTTAATTGGAAAGTATGAGGGGAGTTGTTTCCATCTACGATGAGACCTGGGCTGGTAACTCCGTCCATGACATAGCTTACTAACGAATGAAGCGGTTTAATAGAAGTGACAACTTTTATTTCACTTTGGGCTGTATTCAAAAATGAATAAAATAGGATAAAAGAGATTAACAGATTTAATTTTTTGGTAGTTTGCATTATATTGTCAGAAATTTAATAATGTTATAATATAACATTTACAATAATTAGATTATTTTTGTCAAGTATAAATAAAATATGAACACTCAAAAAAAAGAAATTCTTGTAAAAATAAAAAATGCTGGAATTTTCAAAAATAATAAATGGTTAGTTAAAGATGTTAGTTTGGAAATTTACAAAGGTAATATCGTTTCTCTTATTGGTCCTAACGGTTCAGGCAAAACAACTACAGCTAAAATTGTATTAGGAATTTATCAAGATATACATGGAAGTGTTCAAAGATTTACTAAAAAAATTTCCTACGTTCCGCAAAAAATTTTAATAGATTGGTCATTGCCTATTCGGGTTATTGATTTTATGGTTCTCACACAAAAATTGGAAAATAATGAAATAGAGGAGGCTCTTAAATTGACTGGAGCTGAACATTTAAAGAATAATAGTTTAACTAAATTATCAGGCGGAGAGTTGCAAAGGGTGCTCCTTGCAAGAGCTATTGCGAAAAAACCAGATCTTTTAGTGTTAGATGAGCCAGTTCAGGGCGTGGATTTTAGTGGTGAAGCAGCTTTGTATGAATTAATAAAAAAAATATCTGAATCACTGAAATGTGGAATTTTATTAATTTCTCATGATTTACATATGGTGATGTCCTCAACTGATTTTGTCATTTGCTTAAATGGACATATTTGTTGTTCAGGTACGCCAATCAGTGTTGCGCAAAACAAAGAGTATCAAAAACTATTTGGAGATCATGCATCGCAAGTTTTATCTCTGTATAAACATAATCATGATCATGATCATTCAACAGATGGTAGCATTAAAAAAAAAATAAATTAAAATGTTAGACGATTTTTTTGTTAGAGCATTGATAGCAGGTTTAGGAGTTGCTTTAGTTACAGGTCCCTTAGGATGTTTTGTAATTTGGCGACGTTTATCCTTTTTTGGTGATACTTTAGCACATGCTGCTTTGCTTGGAGTGACAATTTCACTGGTGGTTAATATGAATATTTCTCTAGCTGTATTTATAGTTTCTTCGGTTGTCGCCTTAATATTATTAAGACTGAAAAAAACTACCAATTTGACAGGAGATGCCCTTTTAGGTTTATTGGCTCATTCATCATTGGCGCTTGGCTTAGTAGTCTTAGGTTTTCTATCTTTCATAAGATTTGATATTATGGGGTTATTATTTGGTGATATACTCTCAGTAACTAAAATTGACTTAATAGTTATATGGGTTGGTGGCTTAGCGATTATTTTAATTTTAAAATTAATATGGAAACCACTATTTGCCTCTACTGTTAATTATGATTTGGCTGCTGCTGAAGGTATGAATCCTGAAAAAGCTGATATTATATTTACAATTTTAATGGCAGCAATCATTGCAATTTCTATTAAGATGGTTGGACTTTTGTTAATAACAGGAATGTTAATTGTGCCAGCAGCCATGGCGAGAAATTTATCCAATGGCCCATTACAAATGGTTTTTTTTTCAATTATTGGGGGACTTTTGTCAGTCTTAATTGGTTTGTTTACTTCTCTTAAAATAAACTCCCCTTCTGGTCCATCAATTATATCGGTAGCTTTAATATTATTTATTTTATCCCTTATAGTGACTAAAAAAAATTATAAAATTTTTAAATAAAGTATGAAACAAAAAAACGAACTTTTATCTAAAAATCAACAATTGGTTTTTGAGTTAATTGAAAAAGCGAACGAACCGCTTAAAGCTTATTCGATATTATCTAGTGTCCAAAAAAAAGGTATCAAAGCTCCTTTACAAGTTTATAGAGCTTTAAATAAGTTAATGGAAATTGGTAAAATTCATAAAATCGAGAGTAAAAATGCTTTCGTTGCTTGCAAAAATAATGATTGTAAAATTTCAAAAGCTAGTGCTTTTTACATTTGCGAAAATTGTGAAGACATATCTGAGGTTAATAATTTTAAGCTGACTAAATATTTATCAAGTTTTAAAGCAAATAACGAGATGAAAGTAAGTAAATATAATTTAGAATTTTTTG
Organism: Alphaproteobacteria bacterium; assembly: GCA_016870175.1. Classification (GTDB taxonomy): domain Bacteria; phylum Pseudomonadota; class Alphaproteobacteria; order Pelagibacterales; family Pelagibacteraceae; genus Pelagibacter; species Pelagibacter malawiensis. Next base: position 11,924 of record VGCG01000012.1, on the reverse strand, counting down.
GTATTTGTAAAAATTGTCAAATAAAATGATTATTTGTGGAGTATTCTATTTAAAAAATTTAAAAATTAATGTTAAGATAAATGAAATTATTAAACAAGTGACTATTGGGAAATAAAAAGAATATCTTTCACCTTTCACATTAATATCTCCTGGTAACTTTCCAAGTGGTAGTTCCTTTGCAACCGGCCAAAATAAGCCAAGCAATAGTATTAGAATACCAATCAAAATGAGAGCTTTTTGCATTAACCTACTCCGAGCTTGTGTAACCTGATCATGTTAGTCATCTTAGATTTACCAAAAGGTAAGCCAGCAGTTATAATTGCAAAGCCGCCAGGAGTTGTTAACTTTTTATTTTTGATAATTTTTTTTGAAATCTCCATCATCTGTTTCCAGTTTTTAGCATCTTTATTGGTAATGGAGGTGATGCCCCAAAGTAATGATAATTGTCTCGAAATATTTATATTTGGTGAGATTGTTAAAATTTTTGCTGAGGGTCTAATAGCTGAAACTAATCTTGCAGTATTTCCTGAAACTGAAAATGCGATGATCGCCTCAACTTTAATGTTGTAAGCAATATCTTTAATTGCGAGTGCAATGGCCTTTACAGGTTCGTGGTTTATTTTAGTCTTATTTTTAAATAAATTTATATTTTCTTTTTTATATTTTTCAGTTGAGAGAATTGTCTTTTTCATCGCCTGGACGACTTGTAGGGGATATTTACCTATTGCTGTTTCAGCAGATAACATCACTACGTCCGTTCCTTGAAAAACAGAAGTTCCAACATCATTAATTTCCGCACGAGTAGGCTTATTGTTTTCAATCATACTCTCAAGCATTTGTGTAGCAATGATTACAGGTTTACCGAGTTCAGAACATTTTTTAACAATATCTAATTGAACATGGGGAACTTCGTTAGCACCAATTTCAACCGCAAGATCACCTCGCGCAATCATAATGGCATCCGAATTTATTATAATATCTTTTATATTTTTAACGGCGATTTTATTCTCAATTTTTGCAATTATCCCAATATCCTTTGGAATAAGTTTTCTAGTTTGTTGAATTATTTTTGAATTTTTTACATAAGACAAAGCAATCCAATTACAGTTTAGTTTTTTTGCAATTTGAATATCACGCTTATCTTTTGTTGTTAAATTATCAAAATCAATTTCAAGTCCTGGAATATGAATACTTTTAAAGCTTCTAATGTTACAATTATTTTGACAGATAGTTTCAATAGATTTTTTTGAAAGTTTTTTGATTTTAAAAACAAATTTTCCATCATCAATTAAAATTTTATTATTTTTTTTTATTTTTTTAAAAATATCTGGATAGGGCAGAAGCACTCTACTTCGACTACCAATTTTTTGACTTAAATCAAAATTAAAAATATCTCCTTTTTTTAAATAAATTTGGTTATTTTGAATTTTTCCAATTCTGAACTTAATACCTTGTAGATCTGCAACAATTGCAATATGTTTATTGTTTGTTTTTTCGCACTCTCGGATAATTTTTACAATTTTTTCAATACCTGTAAGATTATGACCAAAATTGACTCTAAAGCCATCTACTCCTGCATGAATTAAGTTATTAATAGTTTTTTTTTCAAATATTGCGGGACCTAAAGTAGCTAAGATTTTTACTTTTTTATTCATTAACGAAATCCACTATAAGATATTTCTTTAAAAAATGTTAGATGAATGTATTTAAAGATATTTTTTATTTTTACTTTTAGTTTTTTACAATGGGATTAATTTACAAAAATAACAACTTTACATGTTATTTAGAATCTTCCAGCTTTTAGGATCAACTGGCATAACCGATAGCCTACTTTGTTTTATTAAGGCTAAATGAGCTAAATTTTTATTTTTTTTTATATTACTTAGAGTAATTGGTTTATCTAATTTCTTTTTAAATCGAACATCAACTGCAAAAAATTTTTTACTTTTATCGGTTTTATCAAAATAAGCTTCTTTAATTACTTCTACAATTCCTACAATTTCTTTACCAATATTTGAATGATAAAAAAAACAAAGATCATTTTTTTTCATATTTTTTAAATTTTTCATTGCCTGATAATTTCTCACCCCGTCCCAAGGCACTCCTTTTGCGCCCGCTTTTTCCTGTTGATCTATTGACCAAACATCAGGTTCTGATTTTATTAACCAATAATTCATAAAACAATTGTTAGTAATATAATCTAATTTTATATTAATTTCTTAAATATTTTATTATCTATAAAGGTTTATAAATTTAAACAAAATGCAAAAAAACTTTTTTCATTTTAATATAGAAAGTTTTAGACATTTTCTCATTAATGATCTTAGCGTCGATGAGAAACAAGCATCTATGAGAAGTAAACAAATATGGGATTTCGTATATAAAAAAGGTTATTCAAAAATTGCTGATCTAACAACTCTGCCTATTGAACTTAGAAACAAAATTATCAGTTCAATATCTTTTGATGTGCCTAAAATTATTAGTACTCAAGTTTCCACCGATGGTACCATTAAGTGGCTAATAAGGCTTTTAGATAATAATGAAGTTGAGTGTGTTTTTATACCAGAAAAAACTAGAGCCACTCTTTGTATTTCATCTCAAGTAGGCTGCACATTAAATTGTAGATTTTGTCATACAGGCACTCAACGTTTAGTTAAAAATTTACACTTTAGTGAAATCGTAAATCAAGTAATGATTGCCAAAGAACAATTAAATGATTGGGATGAGCAAAAAAAGATATCAAATATTGTTCTAATGGGCATGGGAGAGCCATTTTATAATTATGAAAATGTTAAATTTGCAGTAGAGATTTTAAAAGATAAGTTAGGGTTAAGTTACGGATTAAAAAAAATAACAGTATCTACAGCCGGAATAGCCAATAAAATTCCCGATGCAGCAAGAGAAATTGGAACATATTTAGCTCTATCACTTCATGCTCCAAATGATGAAATTAGAGAATTAATTATGCCTATAAATAAAAAATTTAAAATTAAGGAACTTGTACAGCAATGTAAATACTATAGCTCAATCGTTAAAGAAAAAATTACTTTAGAATATGTGATGTTAAGGGGAATTAATGACAGTTTAGAATGTGCTAAACAGTTAGTTAAATTGATGGCACAGTTTCCTTGTAAGGTAAATTTGATAGAGTTTAATCGATGGCCTGGAGTCCAATATTTACCAACAGAGAGACAAGACATGGAAAAATTTGCAAAAATTATCGAAAATGCTGGATATATTGCAACAATTAGACGCTCTAGAGGACAAGATATTTTTGGTGCTTGCGGTCAATTAAGAACTGAAAGTCAAAAAAAAAAGTAAAATAAAATTTTTATAATTTTACTCCAGCACCTTTTAAAAAAATAGCTTCTTCATCAAGTGCCCATCTAGGTCTTGCGGGATAATCTAATTTATTAAATTTTTTTAATTTATATTTCTCTAAACCAACCATTGCTATCATCGCTGCATTATCGCCACATAATTCAATTGGAGGAAATATACTTTTATAACCTTCGGTATTACATAAATCAATAAGCATTGATCTAATGTTTTTATTAGCAGCAACTCCACCCGCAACCACAAATATTTTATCTTTTAAATTACTTTGTTTTTCAAATTCACTAAACGCAATCTTAGTTTTCTTATACAATATTTTTTCAACTGTTTTTTGGAAGGATGCAGCCAAATCATATTTTTCTTGATCAGTTTTTATATTTTTTGTTATTTTTAAAATTGCAGTTTTTAGTCCAGCGAAGGATAAATTACATCCTCCTCTATTAAAAATAGGTTTAGGCAAATCGTATTTTTCAGGATTACCTTTTTGAGCTAAAATTTCTATTTGCGGTCCACCAGGAAATTCAATGCCTAAAAGTTTTGCAGTTTTATCAAAAGCTTCACCCAAAGCGTCATCAATTGTTGTTCCTAATCTTTTATATTTTTCTAAACCTTGAACACTTAAAAATTGACTATGCCCTCCAGATATTAGCAAAAGTAAATATGGATAATTTAAAGTTGAATTTATTCTAGGACTTAATGCATGTCCTTCTAGATGATTAACTGCGATAAACGGTTTATCTAATGAAAATGCTAATGCTTTACCGAAACTCAAACCAACTGATAAGCAAACTATTAATCCTGGACCTGCAGTTGATGCAACAGCATCAATATCTTCAATTTTAATTCCACTGTCATCTATTGCTTTTTGCACTATCCAATCAATTTTTTCTATATGTGCTCGGGCCGCAAGTTCAGGGACCACGCCACCAAATTCTTTATGAATTTCAATTTGACTTGAAATAATATTTGATAAAAGTATTGGAATTCCTTGCTCATTTTCTGTTATTATTGATGCAGCAGTTTCATCACAACTTGTCTCTATTCCAAGAATAATAGTTTTTTTACTCATTCAAATATTTTTTATAAATTGTACAATCTTATTGAAAGTTTGAAATAAAATTATTTATGAAAAAAAGAAAAATAGTTATTGGGTCAAGAGGAAGTAAGCTAGCCTTAATTTATGCTCAAAATGCAAAAAATATGATTATTCAAAAAACTGATTTTCATCAGGATGATATTGTAATTAGAGAAATCACAACAAAAGGAGATCAGTTTCAGAATGTAAGATTATCAGAGTTTGGAGGAAAGGGTTTATTTATATCCAATATAGAGAGTCAACTGCAAGCTAAAAATATCGATATTGCTGTTCATGCTTTAAAAGACATGCCAGCTCAAGAAACTAAAGATTTAAATACTAATGCGTTTTTAAAAAGAAATGATCCAAGAGAAATTTTAATAACTATTGATAAAAAGAAACTCAAGGAATTAAAAAATAATGCAATAATTGGGACATCGTCATATCGAAGAGAATTTCAAATAAAAAAAATTAGAAGAGATCTTAATTGTAAACTATTAAGAGGCAATGTTGACACAAGAATTAAAAAATTAAATGATGGTTTATTTGATGCAATAATTCTATCCTACGCTGGCGTCAAGTCATTGAAAATGGATGATAAGATTGCACAAATATTTTCAACTAATGAAATAATTCCTAGTGCCGGACAGGGAATTATTGCGCTTCAATGTCGAAGCAATGATGATGAAATTATTTCAATTTTAGATAAAATTAATGATAATGAAACTTTTCAAAGAGCGCAAGCTGAAAGAAATGTTTTAAAAGTTCTTGAAGGAGATTGTGAAACAGCAGTTGGAGTTCATTCCATTATTCAGGAAGATCAAATTATTTTAGAGGCAGAGCTTTTTTCATTAGATGGTAAAGAAAGATTTTATGAAAAAAAATCCTCTAAGGTTACCGAGGCACATCTACTAGGTATAGAAATTGGAGAAAAATTGAAAAAAAAATCAGCAAATACATATAAAAAATAATATGCACATTTTATTAACACGACCGCTTGAGGATTGTTCTGAAATGATTTTAAAATTTAAATCTTTAGGAAACCAAGTTTCTCATTTGCCACTGATAAGAATTGAGCCAGTTAGTTACAGTGAAATCAATTTTTTAGAATATAAAAGTATAATTTTCACGAGTGCTAATGCAGTTAAATTTTTAGATTTAAAAAATATTGATAAAAAAATTTTATGTTTTTGCGTGGGTAGTGCTACCGAAAAAAAAGCTAGAAGTGTTGGTTTCCAAAACGTAATTTCTGCTGAAGGAAATGTTAAAAATTTAAAAGAGTTAGTTTTACAAAATTTTGATCAAAAAGATGGAAAATTAATTTATGTTAGTGGGGAATTAATTTCTGTTGATCTTGATCAGTTACTTTTAAAAGAAGGATATAAAGTTGACAGAGTCGTTAATTATAAAACAATTCAAAATGAAAAATTTGATGATAATTTTGTTAATTATTTAAAATTAAAAATGCCCGATATAGTTTATATTTATTCCCAAAATAGTGGAATGAGTTTTCTTAATTTTATCGAAAATTATCAATTAGAAAAGCTTTGGATGGAAACTAATTTGATGTGTATTGGTGAAAAAACGTCAGCAATATTGAATAAAATAAAATGGAAAAAAATATTTCTTTTTAATCCTGGAGAAGAGGAGTTTTTGTTATATAAAATTTAATCATGAATACAATAAATAATCTTTTAGAAATTTTTTTATCAGTTTGGAAAAAAGGAATTTTTGGTATTGATATTTTTCAAATATTAATTGGAATTTTGATTTTCTTAATTTTTCTAATTTTTAGAGGATTGATTAGTGGATTTATTATTAAAAAATTACAAGTAATTCTTAAAAAATCTACTAATAAATTAGATGATACTTTTGTCATAGCCTTGGAAGGACCAGTAAGATTTTTACCACTAGTTTTTGGGTTTTTTGTTGCAAGTTATTATGTGACATTTTCAAGTGAGGGACGAGAAACTATTGACTCAATTAATAGAACTTTGATTACAATTTTAATTTTTTGGACTATTTACCAAGTAATAGAACCTATTTCATATTTATTTAGTGGTTTAGATAGACTTTTAACCAAAGAATTAATTGGTTGGATTATCAAGTCATTAAAAATTTTATTTTTTATTTTAGGATTGGCCGCTGTACTAGAATTATGGGGTATAAAAATAGGTCCAATTATTGCAGGGCTTGGATTATTTGGTGTGGCGGTTGCTTTAGCTGCCCAAGATTTGTTTAAAAACTTAATTTCAGGAATATTAATTTTGGTTGAAAAAAGATTTAAAATTGGTGATTGGATTCAAGTAGAAGGTAAACTTGAAGGGATTGTTGAAAAAATTGGCTTTCGATCCACTGTAGTAAGAAAGTTAGATAAGTCTTTAGTAATAATTCCAAATATTCAATTAGCTGAAAATGCTCTGATTAATATTAGTGAGTCTTCAAATTGGAGAATTCGATGGACGATAAATCTTAATTATAACACTACTATCGACCAATTAAAAAAAATTAGAAATGATATAGAAAATTATATAAACACTAGTTCTGATTTTGATAAGAAGGTTGGTGTTTCTGTAAGAGTTGAAAAAATTGGGGAAAATTCAATTGATTTATTGGTAAGATGTTTTACTACGTCCAACAGTTGGCATGAGTCTATATTAATCAAAGAAAGATTAGCTATAACTATAAAAGAAATAATGGAAGCTAATAAAGCATCTTTTGCTAATCCGAGTAAGTCATTTTATATTGAAAAGGAATGATAGCTATTTATTATTTAGTTTTACAGATTATAAAACTCTACTCTTATGTGGTTATCGCAAATATTTTAATAAGTTGGTTAATTGCATTTAACGTATTGAATACCCAAAATAGATTTGTTTTTATAATTTTTGATTTTACTTATCGTTTAACTAATCCAATACTAAATAGAATTAGATACTTCCTACCTAATTTAGGCTCTCTAGATATTTCACCAATAATTCTACTGCTGTTGATTTGGTTTGTAGAAATGTGTATGAAACTTTATGTAGCACCAATGATTTTTTAAATAATTATGATTTTAATTGATGGAAAAAAAGCCGCTACAGAATTGAAAGAAGAATTAAAACAAGAAATTTCTCAAATAAAAAAAAAATATAATAAGGTTCCAGGCTTGACGGTCATTTTAATTGGAGATATGGCTCCAAGTCAAATTTATGTCCGCAATAAAGAAAAATCAGCAATTGAAGTTGGTTTAAAATCTGAAGTAATTAAATATTCTAATAATGTTGAAGAAAAGATAGTGTTAGATAAAATCAATGAACTAAATAAAGATGATAGTGTTTCTGGAATTTTAGTTCAATTGCCATTACCAAATCACATTGATAAACAAAAAGTGATTGAAGCAATCATACCATCAAAAGATGTGGATGGCTTTCATCCAATGAATGTAGGCAATTTATCATCAGGCTATGAATGTTCTATACCTTGTACACCGCTTGGATGTTATCTTTTGATTAAAAAAATTGAACCAAAATTAAGTGGAAAGAAAGTAATTATAATTGGAAGATCCAATTTGAATGGTAAACCCATGGCTCAACTTTTGCTTAAAGAAAATTGCACAGTAACGATCACTCATTCTAAAACAAAAGATTTAAAAGCTGAATGTTTGCAAGCAGATATTATTGTAGCAGCGGTTGGAATACCCGAGTTAATAAGAGGTGACTGGGTAAAAAAAAATACAATTGTAATCGATGTAGGCATTAATAAAACTGAAAGAGGAATTGTTGGCGATGTTCACTTTAAAGAAGTTTTTAAAGTTGCAAAAGCTTTAACCCCTGTTCCTGGAGGAGTAGGACCGATGACTATTGCTTGTTTACTAAAAAATACGATCGATTGTTTTAAGAGATCTCAAAAATAAATAATCGTAATAAGTCTTGTTGTCTAAAAAGTATTAATGTTTAATTTATTCATATAGTTTGTTAATCTATAATTATGAAAAAGCCCCCTTATGAATATCGAATTGCCATTATTATGGCAATTTTGACAATATTGCCAATTGGAGCAACACAGCTAGGGTGGTATCTGTATGGGAAAAAAATGGCTTTTAATTTTGGAATGGTGGTAGGAACAATTTCTGTAATTCTTGCAGCCTATTTAATGTATCAAAAAGGTTGGCGAGATGAGGATGAACAATAAAAATGGAAAAAATAATTTTTTTTGTTTTAATTATACCGATATTGGGATTTGTATTATATTCAGGTATTTTAGCAATTATGAAGGGCTTTAATGAGAGGAACTCAAAAAATAATTCAGACTTATCGGAAGACAATGAAAATCCTGAAATGAATAATTCATCTAAAAATTACGATAACCTAAGTGAGGAGTTAAACAAATTAAATGATTTGTTAATTAAAGGAGTTTTAACTCAAGAAGAATTTGAAAAAGCAAAAAAAAAAATATTAGGTGATTAAAATTTGTTTATAAAAATTTCAATTATCTTTTTTCCATTAACCACAAACCATTCTCTACTAAAAAATAAATTTTTCCGTTAGTAGGATGAACTTTAATATCTCTTATTCTACCGATTTTGTCTTTAAAAATGACGTCTTCTTTAACATTGGAAAGGTCATTGAATATTAATTTTCTTAAAGATTGATCTTTAAGAGAGGTAATTAAGGCATGACCATTCCATTCTTTAAATTCTTCACCTTTATAAATTGTAATAGCGCTTGTTGCGATTGAAGGAACCCAATAGTAAATTGCTTTGGTAAAGCCTGGTTTCCATTTTGGCCCAATTGAAAGTCCTGAATAATTCTTTCCACCCCAACCTAAAATTTTCCATCCATAATTTTCGCCTTTTTTTACCTCACCAAACCAATCACCTCCCTTCGCACCATGATTACTCATATAAACTTTTTTATCAAAAGAAGACAAAGTTAATCCTTGGGGATTTCTAATACCTATTTGATAAATTTCAGCTAGCCAATTAGGTTTATTATCAAACCTTGGATTGTCATTAGGAATACTACCGTCTAAATGAATTCTAATTATTTTACCGATATGGTTATTAGCATCTTGAGCTATCATTCCTTGACCTCTCTCACCAATTGAGGCATAGATATAATCATCTTTGATTGTTAATCTTGAGCCAAAATGGAGATCACTATCCATTGGAGGATTTGCTTGAAAAATGTTTTTAAAGAAGATTTTTTCTCGATTAAATTTTCCTCTGGCAATTGATGTACTTGTTAATCTATTTCCCCTATTTTCAGTGTAAGAAACCCAAACATTATCCTCTTGATAAATAATATCAAGCAAACCACCTTGACCATATTCTCTAAAATCTAAATTGTGATTTACTTCCTTAACATTTTTAGATTTAATATTTACAATTTTAATTTTACCACTTTTTTCTGTGATAATTATTTCATCATCATTAATAAAAGAGGAACCCCAAGGAGTATTTAATTCTTGTATTTTGATAAAGTTTAGATTTTCTGAAAAACTTTTTGTATGAAATAATAAAAAAATTAAAAAAAAAATTATTTTATTCACACCTAAGATAATTTAGATCTACCACCATCAACAGCTATAATTTGACCTGTGATCCAAGAACTTTCATCAGTAATTAAGAATTTTGCAAGTGATGCAGAGTCTTTTCCTTCTCCTAGTCTTTTTAAGGGATGAGTTTTTGCAATCCCATCTGCTAAAACTTTATTTTTTAACATAGGTTCAGCAATTTTGGAATTTGTTAAGCTTGGTGCGATACAGTTCACTCTGATGTTTGGTGCAAATTCTGCGGCAAGAGAAACTGTTAGTCCTTCAACGGCTGCTTTGGTTGAAGCAATAATTGCATGATTTGCAAATCCTCTTTGCGCAGCTATAGTAGAAAATAAAACTATTGAGCCATTATTTTTCTTAAGACTTTCTTGATATCCTTTAATTATTTCCACAGCTGAGTACAGGTTTAATTTTATACATTTATTTAAGTCCTGTTCAGTGACCATTCTAAAAGGTTTTAGATCAATAGAACCAACACAATAAGCAATCCCTTTAATTTCAGAAATATCATTTTTTACTTTATTGATAAAACCATCCTCTAAAACGTCAGCGATTGTAAAACTGCAGTTTAAATTATTAGAAATTTTCTTTACTTCAGTTTCATTTCTTGCAACTAAATGAATATCATGGCCTGAGTTTTTAAGTTGTTCTGCCAAACTAGATCCAATAGATCCTGTCGCACCAAAAATAAGAAATTTCTCTGCCATAAATTTTTTAATAAGTTATATTTAACTATGAAGTTATTTTTTATACTTGGTAATCAACTATTTCCATTAAAATATCTCGACCGCTTCAAAAAGGACCATCTATTTTTCATGGCAGAAGACTATGAATTATGCACCTATCAAAAACATCATAAACACAAAATACTATTATTTTTATCTTCAATGCGTTCTTACGCTGAAAATCTACAAAAGAATAAATTTAAAATTGAGTATTTAAGAATTGAGGAAAAACAATTTAAAGAGGATTATTTAAAAAAGTTAAAAAATATAATTATTACAAAAAATATAACTGAAGTTTCTAGTTTTGAAATTGAAGATAAGTTTTTTGAAAAAAAAATTTTACAATTTTTCAATAAAGAAAAAATTAATTGGCATGTTATTCAAACACCAATGTTTTTAAATTCAAGAGATTATTTTAAAAATTATTTAAATAAATCAAAAAAACCTTTTATGGCAACATTTTATAAAGAGGTAAGAAAAAAATCTGGAATATTAATGGGTTCCGATGGTAATCCCATTGGTGGAAAATGGAGTTTTGATGATGAAAATAGAAATAAACTTCCCGAGAATATTAAAATCCCTAATTTTCCAAAAATTAAAGAAACTCTTCATACGAAAAAATTAAAACCTATTATCGAAAAAATATTTAAAGATCATACTGGAAATGTAAATAATTTTTGGTTTGCAACTGAATATGATGATATTATTGACCTTTTAAATTTCTTTATAAAAGAAAAATCTAATTTATTTGGTGATTTTGAGGATGCTGTTAAACAACAAGACAATATTTTATTTCATAGTGCTTTAAGTCCTTATATAAACTTAGGATTGATTACACCGGAACTAATAGTCGAAAAAATTTTACATTTTCATAAACACCGTAAAATAAAACTGAACTCATTAGAGGGATATTTGCGTCAAGTAATTGGTTGGCGAGAATTTATGAGAGGAATTTATCAAAATTATTCAGATCAAATGGAGACTAAAAATTTTTTTAATCAAAATCGAAAAATGAAAAATTCTTGGTACGAAGGTAATACCGGACTACCACCATTAGATTATGCAATTAAAAATGCGATTAATCATGGATGGTCTCATCATATAGAAAGACTAATGATTTTATCAAATATTATGAACCTTTGTGAGATTAAACCAACGATTGTTTACAAATGGTTTATGGAAATGTTTGTAGATGCATCTGATTGGGTCATGGTGCCAAATGTTTATGGTATGGGATTATTCAGTGA
>VGCG01000011.1 GCA_016870175.1 Alphaproteobacteria bacterium | reverse complement strand
ATATATATAATTTCAAACGTAAAGTTAAAATTAAAATAAACCCAAATGATCAAATTTTATGTGCAAAATTTAGAAAAAATCATTTCGAAGGTGTTTTAGATGTAATGGATAGATTAGTTAAAATTATTAAACCCATTAAGATTTTTATGGGTGAAAAAGATTTTCAACAACTTTATTTAGTTAAAAAATTTATAGAACAAAAATACAAATCTAAAATTATAGGGTGCCAAACTATCAGAGATAAAAGTAATTTGCCCTTATCCTCAAGAAACTATTTATTAAATAAAAAAGATTTATTAATTGCAAGAAGTGTCAGTAGTGAATTAATTAAATTAAAAAAAAAATTTAGAATAAAAAAAATTTCAAAAAATTTTTTAATAAATAAAAAAAAAAGTTTAGAGAATGAATTTAAGATTAAAATTGATTATCTTGAACTAAGAAAACTAAAAAATCTTTGTAAAACCTCAAGAGTTTTAAAATCAAGATTTTTCATCGCCTATCATATTAAAGATGTAAGACTTATTGATAACTTTTAATTTAAAAAAAAATAAGCGCTTACCCCTAAAAAAGAAACAAAACCAATTACATCAGTAATAGTGGTTACAAAAACACTTGAAGCTATAGCTGGATCAATATTTATTTTTTTTAACGATACTGGCACAAGTATGCCGAACAATCCAGCGACCACAAGAGTTAGTACCATTGAAATTGAAATAATTAATGAGAGACGAAAATCTTGAAACCATAATTGCACAATTAATGAAGTAATGATCGCAAAAATAATTCCATTTAATAAACCAATATTAAATTCTTTTAAAATATTATTGCTAAAATTATTTTTAGTTAAATTATTTGTTGCGAGAGCTCTTATTGTCACCGCCAAAGTTTGCATACCAGCATTACCTCCCATAGACGCCACGATTGGCATTAAAAAAGCAAGTACAACCATTTGTTCTATTGTAGCTCCAAATAAACTGATACACCAAGTGGCCAAAAAAGCCGTTAATAAATTTAAAAATAACCAATTAAATCTTCTCTTGGTCTTAGTGAAGACACCATCGGTAATTTGTTCATCACCAACACCTGCCAAGCGCAACACATCTTCTTCAGCCTCTTCTTTTAAAACAGTTAGCATATTGTCATGTGTAATCATTCCAACTAACTTATTATTTTTATCAACAACACACGCTGAATTTAAACTGTAATTTTCAAACATATTACCAACTTGCTCTTTATCCATATCAACAGGTATTAGAAAAGGCATATCTGACATTATCGACGTCATCTTAGTTTCTCTTTGCATTCGTAAAACTTTTGATGATGGAACAGTTCCAATTGGCTTAAAATTTTCATCAACAATAAAAATTTCTAAAAATTCCTCAGGTAATTCTTTATTTTCTCTTAAATAATCGATTGTTTGTCCTATGGACCAATTACTTGGAATTGCAGTGAATTCCCTTTGCATGATACGAGCAGCACTATCTTCTGGATAACTTAAAGACTCAAGTAGCGCAAATCTATCTTTTGGTGGTAAGGAGCTTAGAATATCATTTTTATCTTTTTCCTCAATATTTTCTAAAATTTTAATAGCATCATCAGACTCAAGATTAGTCAATATTCTAGCAATTGACTCGGATGATAAAAACTTAAGTATTTCTGATTGGACTGACTCATTTATTTCAATAAAAACTTCAGGTTCAACTTTAAAATTATTTAATTTAATTAAACTTTCTCTTTCATATTGACTTAAATGCTCAATAATATCCGCAGCGTCTGCTGGATGCATTTCCTTAAAAGAATTACTTATAAATAAAGCATCGTTGGATGCAATCTTGTCCGTTACAACTTTTATATATTCTTTATTAAACTCGAAATTGACTTTTTTATTTTTGATTTTTTTAATTAAAGTCATAATTTTCTGTGATATTTTATTTGACCTTTTATTACATAATAAAAAGAATACAATTTTAAAATGGATATAGAAATTAAAAAATCAAAAAAGCCAATAAGTTACAAAAATGCGATCAGTTTTCTGGAAAAACGCTTAAAAAAAGTAAATGACAAAAAATCTAATGAATTAATTTGGATTTTAGAACATGATGAAGTTTTTACTGGGGGCAAAACCTATAGTCAGAAAGATATACTAGATAAATCAATTCGGGTTATACAAACTAATAGAGGTGGAAAAATTACCTATCACGGACCAGGCCAATTAGTTTGCTATTTTATTTTAGATCTTAAAAGTAGAAAAAAAGATATACGTCAATTCATTAAGATAATTGAAAAAACAATTATTGAAACGCTTAACTATTTTAATATTGATGTATTTGCTGATAACAAAAATATAGGCATTTGGTATAAAGATGAAAATGAGATAAAAAAAGTTGCCGCAATAGGTTTGAGAATAAGTAAATGGATTGTTTATCACGGTTTTTCTATAAATGTAAATAATAGCCTTTATAACTACAAAAAGATTATTCCTTGCGGTATAACAGATAGAGGGGTAACAAACTTAAAATCAATAAAAGATCAAAATTATAAAAATTTAAAAAATATTTTAATTGACAAATTAATAATTAACTTGAAAAATTGAGTCTTTTTATATCAAGTAATTTTCTAAAATATTGGGGAAGTAATGCTGTATAGTTATATTTTTTATCATTTATCATAAATTTAATTTGATAGGAATGTAACATTAAATTTTTATTATAACCCTTATCAGAATTTAAAGATCTATATTTTTTATCACCATAAATCGAATGCCCAATCGCATATAGTTGCTTTCTTAATTGATGCTTACGACCTGTGATTGGCTTCATCTCTACAAGACTACATATTGAATTTTTATCTAAAACTTTATAAATAGTTTTAGCTGGTTCAATAATTTTTTTGCCATTATCAAATCGTATCAAATCGTCATCCCATTCACCTGAATTTTTTTCTAATTCACCATGACATATTGCTAAATAAGTTTTGTGAACTTTTCTTAACCTAAATAAGGAGGTCAACAACTGAGCAGTTTCTCTATTTTTAGCAATAATTAAAACTCCTGAGGTTTCTTTATCCAATCTATGAACGGAATATGGTTTTATACCTTGAAAAATCTCGCTTCGTGAAAATATATCAATAAGATTTTTTTTTGAATTTGTACCACCTTGAACAGAAATACCAGCAGATTTATTTAAAACTACAAAATTTTCATTATTGTCAATTATTTGATCCTCATTAGATTTAATTATTTCCTGAGTAGGTTCAAATATTATTTTTTTTTGAGGAACAACTTCCTCAAAATTTAAATCAAATATGTCAATATTATCGTTGTGTTGTACTTTATATGAACTTTTAATTTTTTTTTTATTTAATTTTATTTTTCCAGATCTTAAGTATTTTTCAATTAACGATTGTGGAATCTTACCTAAAATAACCCTTAACCAACGATCAAAACGCATATCCTTATACGTTGAGTCAACGATATAAGTCTTTTTCATGATTTTAAATTAGGCTGTTGCTAACTTTTTGTCTTCAATATTTTCTGTTTTTTTTTTCTTTTTATCTAATCTTTTGGCCTCAACATCTCTGTCAACAAATTCAATGATCGCCATAGGTGCGTTGTCACCGTATCTAAAACCAGCTTTTATAATTCTCGTATAACCACCATTTCTTTTTTCATATCTTTTAGATAAAGTTTTTTTAACTTTATTTGCAGAATTTGTATCTTGTAATTTTGAAACTAAAATCCTTGTAGTCTGTAAGGTATCTTTTTTACCTAATGTGATAATCTTATCAGCCTGGGGTTTAAGAAATTTAGCTTTTGGCAAAGTTGTTTTAATTTGTTCATATTTAATCAGTGAATTTAGCATGTTTTTTAAAAGGGCTTTTCTATGTTCAGATGTTCTATTTAACTTCTTGTTAGCCAATCCATGTCTCATTAAATTTGTTCCTCTAATTTTTTTGACATTTCCGCTATATTATCTGGTGGCCAATTTGGAATTTCCATGCCTAAATATAGCGACATTGATGTTAAAACTTCCTTAATTTCATTTAAAGATTTCCTTCCAAAGTTAGGTGTTCTTAGCATTTCACCTTCTGATTTTTGGACTAAATCTCCGATGTAAATTATGTTATCATTTTTTAAACAATTCATTGATCTAACTGAAAGTTCTAATTCGTCAACTTTTCTCAATAAATTTTTATTAAATTCAGGTTCTAATGATACTTGTTTAACTGGAGCTTCCACGGGTTCATCAAAATTGATAAACATTTTTAATTGATCTTGAAAAATTCTAGCTGAATAAGCTACAGCATCCTCTGCAGATATAGATCCATTAGTTTCAACTTCCATTGTTAATTTGTCATAATCAAGAGCTTTACCTTCTCTCGCTGTGCTGACTGAGTATGATACTTTTTTAACGGGACTATATAAAGAGTCAATTGCAATCAAACCAAGCGGTGGTTCCTCTGGTTTATTTAAAATAGCGGGCACATATCCCTTACCGGAATTAACATTCATTTCCATATGAAAATGTGTATTTTCATCAAGATTACAAATCACCAAGTCTGGATTTAAAATTTCAACATCAGGAACAGTAGTTATATCAGATGCCTTAATTTCACCTGGACCTTTTGCATCTAGTATTATTTTTTTTGGTCCCTCAGACGAACATTTTAGAGCTAAAGACTTAACGTTAAGTACAATGTCAGTTACATCTTCTCTTACGCCTTTTATTGAGGTAAATTCATGAAGCACTCCATCAATTTGAATTGAAGTTACAGCTGATCCCCTTATAGATGATAACAAAATTCTTCTTAAGGAATTACCAAGTGTTAAACCATAACCTTTTTCCAAAGGTTCGGCTATAATTGTTGCATGAGTTAAATCATCACTAATCTTCACATCCAATTTAGAAGGTTTTATTAATGACTTCCAATTTTTTACATTTACATTTTCTACTTCCATTAAACTCTCCTTTTTTTTGGTGGCCTTACCCCATTGTGTGGCATAGGCGTTGTATCTTTAATTGATAAAATCTTAAATCCTCTAGCCTGTAAAGCTCTGAGAGCAGTTTCACGGCCAGAACCTGGTCCCTTAACTTCAACTGACAATGTTTTCATACCATAATCTAAGGCTTTTGTGGCTGCCGCATCAGCTGCTACTTGAGCTGCATAAGGCGTTGATTTTCTTGAACCCTTAAAACCTTTTTGTCCAGCAGAAGACCATGAAATTACATTTCCATTTGTGTCAGCTATTGAAATTATTGTATTATTAAAAGTTGATTGAACATAAGCTATTCCATTTAAAATATTTTTTTTAACTTTTTTTTTCTTGGAATAGGAACTTTTGTAACTTTTTTTTGAAGATTTTTCTATCTTTGGATCATTACTCTCGATCTTTTGAATTTTATCATCTTTTGCCATAATTATTTTTTAAGTGGGGTTAGTTTTTTTCCAGCAATAGCAATTGCCTTACCTTTTCTTGTTCTTGCATTAGAATGAGTTCTTTGGCCTCTAACTGGCAATTTTTTTCTGTGTCTTGTACCTCTATAACAAGCTAAATCAATTAATCTTTTTATATTTAAAGAATGTTCTCTTCTTAAATCCCCTTCCACTTTAAAATTTTGATCAATATACTCTCTGATTTTTAAAATTTCATCGTCTGTTAGTTGATTAACTCGCTTTGAATTTGGAATTTCTAAGGAAGAACAAATTTGTTTAGAAAACTTATTTCCAATTCCGTATATATAAGTAAGACCGATATGAACAAGTTTGTTTTGTGGGATATTTATACCTGCAATTCGAGCCATTTTTAATGATAAATTTTAAGCTTTTATATAAGAAGATCTTTTAAAGTCAATGTCTTAAACATTTATTAAACGCTCAATTTCCTTAGTTATTTCCTCAATTTGAAGAGTGCCATCAATCAATTTATAATTTGAGTTTCCAGATAAATAATCAAGAACTGGTTGAGTCATTTTTTTATAAACATCATATCTAAGCATTACGGTTTCAATATTATCGTCTTTTCTTTTTGTAAAATATTTTTCTCCACAAGGATGGAGTTGGATCTGCTTTTTATCAAAAAATTGATTTAAGGTTAAATTACACTTGGAGCATGTAATTCGACCTATTATTCTTTTTTTAATTATTTCACGTGGTACAGATAAAGTAATTATTAAATTAATTTTTTGATTAAAATGACCTAACAAATTTGTCAAATATTCAACTTGTTGAATGTTTCTTGGATAGCCATCAAAGATAATTCGGTCCCTAAACTTTAAGTTAGATATAGTTTTTTTTAACAATTTATTTACAACATCATCTGCAACAAAATTTCCACCCTCTATAGTCTTTTCAATTAGCTTGCTAAGATGTGTTTTTTTTTTTGTTTCCTCTCTTAACAAATCTCCAGTTGATAAATGAAAATAATTATAATTTTTTACGATATATTGAGCTTGAGTACCTTTACCTGCGCCAGGCGGCCCAAATAAAATTATATTCACTTTATCTTCCGAATTTAGTTTTTTTTATCAATTGTTCGTATTGTGAACTCATTAATCTTGTTTGTATTTGACTGACCGTATCAATAGCAACAACCACAACAATTAAAATCGAAGTTCCTCCTAAATAAAATGGTATTGGATAATTAGCAATTAAAAATTCAGGCAATAAACAAACGAGAGTTAAATATAAAGCCCCGATAGTGGTCAATTTTGTTAAAATATTTTCTATGTATAAAACTGTACTTTCGCCAGGTCTAATTCCAGGAATAAAACCACCATATTTTCTTAAGTTCTCGGCTGTCTCGGTTGGATTAAAAGTAATTGATGTATAAAAAAAAGTAAAAAAAATTATACCAGATGCATAAAGCAACATATAAAGTGGTTGTCCCTGGGTAAAAAATGAACTTATTTCTAAAAAAGTTTCATTATTTGAGAGATTAAAATTTGAAAAAGTAACAGGTAAAAGCAAAAGTGCTGAAGCAAAAATTGCTGGTATAACTCCTGCTTGATTAATTTTTAAAGGAAGATGAGATGATTCTCCTCCATAAATCTTATTTCCCATTTGTCTTTTTGGGTAATTTATCAATATTTTCCTTAATGCTCTTTCCATAAAAACAATAAATAAAATAGTCAAAATTAACAAAATAAAAATCGCTAATATCATAAAAGTTGATACAGCACCTGTTCTACCAAGTTCAATCGTGGTTACCAGAGCTCTTGGTATTTCAGCTACTATTCCAGCAAAAATTATAAGTGATATTCCATTTCCTATGCCTCTTTGAGTAATTTGTTCACCTAACCACATTAAAAAAATAGTACCAGCAACGATTGTTGTAACTGTTGAAATCTTGAAAAATAAACCAGGATTTATTACGAGATTAGCTGAGGACTCAAGACCAACAGCAAGACCATATCCTTGAATCGTAGCTAAAAGTACTGTTCCGTATCTTGTAATTTGAGAAATTTTTTGTCTGCCTATTTGACCTTGTGATTTAAGATTTTTAAAATAATCAGAAACTCCAGTTAAAAGTTGAACTATAATTGATGAAGAAATATAAGGCATTATTCCAAGAGCAAAAATTGCCATTCTACTAACTGCGCCTCCAGCAAAAACGTTGAACATTCCTAGCAATCCTTTTTGATTGCCCTCCATTAACATTTTTAATTGTTCGGGATCAATTCCTGGTAAGGGAACAAATGTTCCAAATCTATAAACCGCAAGTATCAAAATACTGAATAATATACGATTTCTAAGATCATTTGCAGTCGTAGAAGCATTCATTGTAATAGTAAATTAATTTTTTAACTTAATAGAACCACCAATTTTTTCAATTTTTTCTAAAGCTGATCTTGAAGCTAAATTTGCTTCAATATTAATTTTATTTTTTATTTCACCTGTTCCTAAAATTTTGAGCTTCATAGAATTTTTATTAATTAACTTCAATTTTTTTAACAAATCAGAATTTAAAATTTCATTTACATTAATAGTTTTTTGATCAATAAAGGATTGTATCTTTACTAAATTTAATATCGCAATTTTTTCTTTGGGAATTGGATTGAAGCCTCTTTTTGGCAATCTTCTATATAAAGGCATTTGACCACCCTCAAAACTTTTAATAGCTACACCAGATCTTGCTTTTTGGCCTTTAACTCCTCTACCACAAGTTTTACCCTTACCTGAGCCAATACCTCTACCTACTCTCATTTTGGATTTATTAATTTTTTCTCTATTATTTAAACTTATCATGAGCCTCTTTTTTCAATTATTTCTGAAATTTTTTTATTTCTAATTGTTGATAAATATTTTGGTGAATTTTGTTTTAGAAGAGCTTTCATAGTGGCTCTGACAACATTATGCGCGTTGGAGGTACCTATTGATTTAGCGACAATATCTTTAACACCTAATACTTCACAAACAGCCCTAATTGGACCACCAGCTATAATTCCAGTGCCTTTTGCAGCTGCTCTTAAAATAATTTTACCAGAACCATCTTTTGCTTTAACGTCATGGTGAATAGTTCTACCTTCTCTTAAAGGTATGTGTATTAAATTTCTTCTTGCAATTTCATTAGCTTTTTTAATAGCATCAGGAACTTGTTTTGCTTTTGCATGAGCTATTCCAACTTTACCGGCTTGATCTCCAACTACAACTAATGCTGAAAAACCAAATCTTCTTCCACCTTTGACAACTTTAGTGATACGATTAATATGAACTAATTTCTCTACAATATCATCTTTTTTTTTATCTTTTATATCCTCTTTTTTTTCAACAATATTTTCCATCACTAAAATTCCATTCCATTTTTTCGAAGCGTTTCTGCAAAAGCTTTAATTCTACCATGATATTTATAAGTTCCTCTATCTAAAAATATTTTAGTAATTTTTTTTTCTTGAGCTTTTTTTGCTAATTTTTCCGCTACAATTCTTGATAAATCTGTTTTATTAACTTTCTTGTTGTGTTTAACATCTTTTTCAATCGATGAGGCGGATACTAAAGTAATATTCTTATTATCATCGATTATCTGTGCGGAAATATTTTTTAAAGATCTTGAGATTGATAATCTGAATCGATCTTTGGAAGCAACTTTTTTTACTTTATTACTGACTCTAAATCTTTTTCTAATACTTCTGTTTAGTCTCATTATTTTTTCTTACCTTCTTTTTTAAAAACAAATTGTCCTTTTTCCCTTATTCCTTTGCCCTTATATGGTTCGATTTTTCTAAACGTTTTTAATTTAGCAGCCACTAATCCAACTAATTGTTTATCAAATCCACTTATTTTTAAAGTCGTTTGTTTATCAACAGTTATTTTTACTCCCTCTGGGATATCAAAATTTATATCATGACTATATCCTAATTGTAGATTTAATTGCTTGCCTTTAAGATTAGCTCGATAACCAACACCAACTAATTCCAAAATTTTTTCATAGCCGGTACTTGAACCTATTACAGCATTGTTAATTAGACTTCTATTCATTCCCCAAAGTCTTTTGGTATTTTGATTAATTTTTTTTGGCTTGATTGATATTTCTTTTCCCTCTTTAATTTCAATATTAAAAATATCTAAATCAATTCCTAAAGATTTTTTTCCTAATGGCCCTTCAATATTTAAAATATTTCCAGCAAGAATAACTTTAACTTTTTCGGGAATTGAAATATTAATTTTACCAATTTTTGACATTAAAACACCTTACAGATTATTTCACCACCGACTTTATGCTTTCTTGCATCTAAATCGGTCATTACACCCTTAGAAGTAGATACTATCGCAATACCAAGTCCATTATTTATTTTTGGCAAGCTTTCTACACTAGAAAAAATTCTTCTACCGGGTTTTGAGACTCTTTCAAATGAACTGATTACGGGATTACCCAAATGATACTTGAGTTCGAGCGTTAAAGTTGATTTGCTACCTTCTTGCGATACTTTAGAATTCTTAATAAAACCCTCATTTTTTAGTATATCTGCAATCTTCACTTTAAAACTTGATGATGGTAATTCTACTTTTTTATGATTTCGTGCTTGAGCATTTTTAACTCTAGCTATCATATCTCCAATTGGATCACTTAAACTCATAATTTCCTTTCTACCAACTTGATTTAACTAAACCAGGTATCTTTCCTTGCAAACCTAATTGTCTTAATGCAATTCTAGATATTTTTAATTTTCTATATACCCCGTGAGGTCTACCTGTAATTTGACATCTGTTCATAACCCTTGTTTTGGAGGAGTTTCTTGGTAATTTTGATAATTTTTGTTGCGCCTTAAATCTTTCCTCCAAAGAAATTTTTTTATTCATAATAATTTTTTTTAATTTTTGTCTTTTTTTATAGTATCGATCTGATAATTTAATTCTTTTATTATTTTTATTAATAGAACTTAACTTTGCCATTTTAATTATCTCCTTTTTTAATAAATGGGAAATTCATTTTCTCCAGTAAAGCTAAACTATGGTCTTTGCTTCTTGACTTAATTACAATTATAACATCTAAACCCCTAACCTTATCTGCTCTATCAAAACTAACCTCAGGAAAAATTATATGTTCTTTAATTCCCAAAGTATAATTTCCAAATTTATCAAAAGCATTTGGTGACAAACCTCGAAAATCTTTAATTCTGGGTAACGCTATGTTTACAAGTCGGTCAATAAATTCGTACATTTTATTTTTTCTGATAGTTACCTTAAGTCCTGCATTGGTTCCTTGTCTGGTTTTGAAGTTAGCTATAGATTTTTTAAATTTTGTCACAATGGGTTTTTGACCAGCAATTTTTGCTAAATCCTCTTGAGCAGACTGTAATATTTTTGAGTCATTGCCATCTATACCTAGTCCCATATTAAGTACAACCTTTTCAATTTTAGGATTCATATAGATGTTCTTAAATTTAAATTGCTCTTTCAAAGCAGGTTGAATTTCTTTTAAATAAATCTCTTTTAGTCTTGGTCTCATTATTTTTTAGCTTCTATTTTCTTGGATTTTTGCTTTTCATCTATTAATCTTAAATTTGATAAATGAATAAATGCCTCTTTACTAATAATTCCACCCTTTTTTTCTTTAGTTGTTTTTACATGCTTTTTAACCATATTTATTTCCTTAACTTTTGCTCTGTTGTTTGTTCTATCAATTTCTAAAACTTCACCTTCTTTTTTTTTATTTTTTCCAGTAAGGACTATTACTTTTAAACCTTTTCTTATCATTTTATAAAACCTCTGGGGCTAAGGATATAATTTTCATCTGACCCTTGTTTCTTAACTCTCTAGTCACTGGACCAAAAATTCTAGTTCCTTGTGGTTCACCTTTTTCATCAATTAGAACCGCTGCATTATTATCAAACTTTACTTTTGAACCATCATTTCTATGAATTCCTTTTTTAACTCTTACTACAATAGCTTTATGAACCGATCCTTTTTTTACCTTACCTTTAGGAATTGCATCTTTTACAGTTATAACGATAGTATCACCAATGGTTGCATATCGTCTTTTTGAACCTCCCAATACTTTAATACACTCCACTCTTCTTGCACCAGTATTATCTGCGACTAACAATTCGGTTTGCTGCTGTATCATTGTTTAACATCCTCCATAACTTGGAATTTCTTAGTTTTTGAAAAAGGTTTACTTTCAATAATTGAAACTTTATCACCAATTTTAAATTTATTATTTTCGTCATGCACACTATATTTCTTTTTAATTTTAACTACTTTTTTTAAAACAGGATGAGAAAATTTTCTTTCAACTACAACTGTGATAGTTTTATCTCTTTTATCACTGGTTACAATACCTGATAATATTTTTTTAGGCATTTATTTTTCCTACTAATACAGTTTTTAATCTAGCGATAGTTTTCTTTGTCTCATTTATTTTTGATGGATTTGTAATTTGAGAATTGATTTTCTGAAACCTTAAATTAAATAAATCTTTTTTTAATTTATCAATATTTTTAATAACTTCATCTTTAGATAGTTTTTTTATTTCTTTAAGCTTCATATTATATAACTCTTTTAATAGTTTTAGTTTTTATAGGAAGTTTTGCAGAGGCCTTGTACAACGCTTCTCTAGCTATTTGTTCAGAGACACCATCAACTTCAAATAAGATTCTACCTGGTTTAACTCTACAAGCATAATATTCTGGAGAACCTTTTCCTTTACCCATTCTTACTTCAATTGGTTTTTTTGAAACTGGTATATTCGGAAAAATTCTAGCCCAAACTCTTCCTTGACGCTTCATATGTCTAGTTAGAGCAACTCTTGCAGCTTCAATTTGTTTTCCTGTAACTCGTTGAGGTTCAAGTGCTTTTAATGCGTAGGATCCATAATTTATGTCAACTGCTCTACTAGCGTTACCATGTATTCTTCCTTTATGGGCTTTTCTCCATTTTGTTCGAACTGGTTGTAACATTTTATTCCTTATCCGTTTTTGTTAATACTTTATTAGTTTCTTGGCTAAATTCTCTAGCAAATACCTCGCCTTTATAAATCCACACTTTAACACCTATAATACCGTAAGTAGTAAGAGCCTCAGCTTCAGCATAATCAATATCTGCTCTAAGGGTATGTGAGGGTATACTTCCGTCTCTTAGCCACTCTGTTCTGGCTATTTCGTTTCCTCCCAATCGTCCACTTATTGATACTTTAATTCCTTTTGCTCCTAATTTTAAACACGATTGCATTGCTCTTTTCATTGCTCTACGATATGAAATTCTCTTTACAAGTTGTTGAGCTATATTTTCAGCAACTAAATAAGCATTTGTTTCAGGTTTTTTTATTTCTTTTATATTTAACGTTACCTCATTGGATGTAAGTTTAGATAGATTGCTTTTAATTTTCTCTATATCACTTCCCTTTTTTCCTATGACAAAACCAGGTCTAGAGGTATAGATTGTTACATAACATTTATTAGATGTTCTCTCTATCATTACTTTCGAAACACCTGAATTAACAACATTTTTTTTAATATATTCTCTAATTTTATAGTCTTCGATTAAATAATTGCCAAAATCTTTTTTCTTAGCATACCAAACAGAGTCCCAACCTCTGTTTATACCTAATCTAAAACCAATTGGATTAACTTTTTGACCCATAACTCTCCATTTTGTTTATTTCTGATAAAATTATAGTTACACTTGAATATCGTTTTAATATAGGAGCAGCCCTACCTTTTGCTCTTGGCATAAATCTTTTCATTACAAATTTCTTACCACAATAAGCTTCTTTAATTATTAATTTATCAATATCATATTGATAATTATTTTCGGCATTTGCAACTGCTGAACTAATAGTTTTTCTTATATCCTTAGAAATTCTTTTATCAGAAAACTGCAAATCTCTAATTGCTACATCTACTTTTTTACCAACAATTGTTTCTAAAATTGGATTTAATTTTCTCACACTAGATCTAATATTGTTATTTACAGATTTTACTGTTTTATCTTTGCTATTATCGATTTTTGTTTTTTTACTCATAATTATTTTTTGCTTGTCTCTTCTGTTTCTGGCTTAGCTTTTTTATCTGCTGGTGTGTGACCAAAGAATGTTCTGGTTGGAGCAAATTCACCAAGCTTATGACCTACCATGTCCTCAGATACTGTAATCGGAATAAATTTTTTACCGTTATGGATCAAAAAACTTACCCCGACAAAATCAGGAATTATCGTTGATTTTCTTGACCATGTTTTTATTGGAATTTTTTTTGAGTCTGATTTGTAATTATCAACTTTTTTCATTAAACTATCTTCAACAAAAGGACCTTTCCAGACTGATCTAGCCATTATTGCGCATCCTTCCTTTTGTTTCTTCTTTTAACTATAAACTTATCTGTACGCTTATTATTTCTTGTTTTAAAACCCTTTGCTGATTGACCAGTTCGTGACACTGGATGTCGTCCTCCAGATGTTTTACCCTCACCACCACCATGAGGATGATCAACCGGGTTTTTTGCTACACCTCTAGTGTGTGGTCTTCTACCTAGCCATCTGGATCTTCCTGCTTTGCCTATTTTGATATTCTTTTGATCTGGATTGCTAAGAATACCAATAGTTGCTAATGACCGAGAGTCTATTTTTCTTATTTCTCCTGATGATAATTTTAGTAATGCGTAATTTCCATCTAAACCTTGTATTGTTACGTAAGAACCTGCAGACCTTGCTATTTTTCCACCACCACCTGGATGCATTTCAACGTTATGTATATTTATTCCAACAGGAATATCTCTGAGTGGCATACAATTTCCAATTTTAATCTCTTTATTTGAACCATTTTCAACTTTATCACCTACATTAATTTTTTGTGGAGCCAGATAATATGCGTGCGTTCCATCCTCAAATTTAACTAGCATTATGTAGCAAGTTCTATTTGGATCGTACTCAATTCTTTGAACGGTAGCTGGCATATCAAATTTTTTTCTGTAAAAATCAACATGCCTATACATTTTTTTATGACCTCCGCCCGTATTAATTGATGTTAGATGTCCATTATTATTTCTACCTCTCATTGAATTCTTTGCAGATACTAAAGGCTTATAAGGTCCTCCAGTCCACAGACCAGATCTATCAATAAGGATAGTTCCCCTTGTCGATTTTGTGTAAGGTTTAAAAGTTTTTAAGGTCATTTATTAAATTCCTGTTGCTAGATCAATGCTTTGACCTTTTTTAAGAGTGATGATTGCTTTTTTAAAACCTTTTAGCTTTACTTTTCTTCCTCTTGTAATTTTAGTACGGCTTTTTTTATTAATGATATTAATTTTAGTAACATTAACTTTGAAAATTTTTTCAATATTTCTTTTAAGACTTTTTTTATCTGCGCCCGGCGGAACTTTGAATACTACCTTGTTTAATTCAGAGAGATTTGTAGACTTTTCCGTAACAATCGGTGACAAAATTTTGTCATATAAATGTATATTTTTCATGTTATAAAAATCTTCTTTCAAGTTCTTTAACTGAACTCTCAGTAAAAACTACTTTTTTAAATTTAATTATGTCAAACGCACTAAAATGATTTACATCAGTTACTTTCACATTAGGTATGTTTCTTGCTGATTTTGCTATTTTTTCTTTTGAAATCTTATCTAAAATTATTAATGAATTTGTAATTTCAAATTTTTTTATAATTGAGTACATTTCCTTAGTTTTTTTTATTTCAGAACTAAAATCACTAAATATTATTAGATTATTATTTAATTTTTTTTCACTAATTAAAGATGCTATGCTTGTTTTTTTTTCTCTTTTATTTAGTTTTCTTGTTTTGTAACTTAACTGTCCCTGTGGACCATGGGCAACACCGCCACCGACAAATAGAGGAGCTTTTCTGCTACCATGTCTGGCACCACCGGTTCCCTTCTGAGCATAGATTTTTTTTGTAGACCCTATTACCTCATTACGTTGCTTAGTTTTCCCATGTCTACCTTTATAATTAGCATTAATTTTATACAATACAGAACTAATTAATTTGTTGTTTATTTCAGCAGAAAAAAGTTTGTCCATAACATCGATAGATTCTTTTTTTCCATTTAAATTTAATTTATCTAATTTCATTTTTTTTATTTCTTTTTATCTGGAGTTTTTTTAGCGTCTTCAATAATTTTATGTTTTTCACCAATGGTTAGTTTTTTTGAATTTCTAACAGATTTTTTAACAAGCACTTCTGCATTCTTTCCTCCAGGAATAGAACCCTTTAAATATAATAATTCATTTTCAAGATCAGTTTTAATTATTTCTATATTTTGCATAGTTCTTAATCTATCACCCATATGACCAGCCATTTTTTTTCCCTTAAACACTCTACCAGGATCTTGTCTTTGTCCGGTTGAACCATGAGATCTATGTGAAATAGAAACTCCATGTGTTGCTCTTAAACCACGAAAATTATGTCTTTTCATTACGCCGGCAAATCCTTTACCAATTGTTTTAGATCTAGTATCAACAAATTTAATATCTTTGAAAATTTCAAGACCAAATTCATTGCCCTCTTTGAAAATATCGGTATTTTGAACTCTACATTCTTTCAATTTTTTTTTAACTTCAGTATTTTTTTTTGCAAAATAACCCCTCATTGCTTTATTAAGTTTGGAACTTTTTATTTTTCCAAAACCTAATTGAATTGCCTTATAACCTCTTTTGTCCTGATCAATAATTTCAATTATTCTAGCTTTTTCCATTTTTAATACGGTGACAGGTACGGACTGACCGTTTTCATAAAACTCTCTTGTCATTCCAATTTTTTTACCTACTAAGGCTATTTCACTCATAATTATATTTTAATTTCTACATCAACACCTGAAGCTAGATCTAATTTCATTAAAGCTTCTACTGTTTGAGGAGTTGGTTCGATTATATCTATTAATCTTTTGTGTGTTCTTGTTTCAAATTGCTCTCTACTTTTTTTGTCAATATGTGGAGATCTCAAAACTGTATATCTTTCAATTCTTGTAGGTAATGGAATTGGTCCCTTAACTGTTGCACCAGTTCTTTTTACTGTATTAACTATCTCCTCTGTAGAAGCATCTAAAATCTTATTATCATATGCTCTCAATTTAATTCTAATATTTTGTTTATCCATTATTAACCTGCAATTTTTTTAGTTACTTCATCTTGTACATTTTGTGGTACTTTTGAATAATGATCGAAAAACATTGAATATTGAGCTCTGCCCTGAGACATCGATCTTAATGTGTTTATATACCCAAACATATTTGCCAACGGCACCATTGCAGTAATAACAATTGCGTTAGCTCTTTGTTCTTGAGTATTAATATGACCTCTTCTGCTATTTAAATCACCAATAACATCGCCCATATAATCTTCTGGGGTAACCACTTCGACCCTCATTATTGGCTCCAGTAGTTTTAAACCACTTTTAGTACACGCTTCCTTGAAACAAGCTCTACTTGCTAATTCAAAAGCTAAAACACTCGAGTCAACATCATGATGTAATCCATCTAAAATCGTGACTTTGTAGTCAATTAAAGGAAATCCAGCTAATATTCCACCATCCGAAATTGTTTCAATTCCTTTTTCTACCCCAGGAATAAATTCTTTGGGAATAGATCCACCTTTGATTTTATTTTCTACCAGTCTACCTTTACCAGGTTCTTGAGGTTCAACTTGTAATTTTACTTTAGCAAATTGTCCAGCGCCACCACTTTGTTTTTTATGTGTGTATTCAACTTCGGAAATTTTTTCAATTGTTTCTCTATAAGCAACTTGAGGCGCACCAATATTAGCTTCAACCTTAAATTCACGTTTCATTCTGTCAACAATTATATCTAAATGAAGCTCACCCATACCTTTTATGATCGTTTGGCCAGACTCTTCATCGGAAGAAACTCTAAAAGATGGATCCTCTTTTGCTAACCTGCTCAAAGCTTCACCCATTTTCTCTTGATCGGCTTTGGTTTTTGGTTCAACGGCAATTTCAATAACAGGTTCAGGAAATTCCATTGGCTCAAGTAAAATTGGATTATTTTTTTCACACAGAGTGTGACCAGTTATGGTATATTTAAGTCCAGCAAGAGCAACGATATCACCGGCATTTCCCTCTTTTATATCCTCTCTGGTATTTGCGTGCATTAAAAGCATTCTTCCAACTCTTTCCTCTTTTTCTTTTGAAGAATTGTAAATACTAATTCCAGTTTTTAAAGTGCCTGAATAAATTCTTATAAAAGTAAGTGAACCAACAAAAGGATCATTAGCTACCTTAAATGCCAAAGCAGAAAATGGTGAACTGTCATCAAATTTCATTTTTACTTCATCCTCTGATCCTAATTTTGTTCCTTTTATAAATCCAATATCGACAGGACTTGGCAAATAATTTACAACTGAATCTAATAAAGGTTGAACACCTTTATTTTTAAAAGCTGATCCAGTTATAACTGGAACAAACGTAAAATTTAATGTTCCTTTTCTAATACATTTCATAAGATCTGCTTCGTTAATTTCTTCTCCATTTAAATATTTTTCCATCAACTCTTCAACTTGCTCAACAGCAGCTTCAACTAATTTTGTTCTGTATTTTTGCGAAATTATTTTTAAATCCTCAGGTATTTCCTTATATTCCCAAGCTGATCCTAAATCCTCGTCTTTCCAGACTTGTGCTTTCATTTTTACAAGATCCACAATGCCAATAAATGAAGACTCAATACCAATTGGTAATTGTAATACTAAAGGAATAGCCCCTAACCTGTCTTTAATCATATCAACACATCTAAAAAAATCAGCACCTGTTCTATCTAATTTGTTAACAAAACAAATCCTTGGAACTTTATATTTATCGGCTTGTCGCCAAACAGTCTCTGATTGTGGCTCAACACCAGCTACGCCATCAAATACAGCAACAGCACCATCTAAAACTTTTAAAGATCTCTCAACTTCTATTGTAAAGTCAACATGTCCAGGAGTATCAATAATATTAATTCTATGGTCTTTCCAAAAACATGTTGTTGCGGCGGAAGTAATTGTTATTCCTCGTTCTTGTTCTTGTTCCATCCAATCCATAGTGGCAGCACCATCATGAACTTCTCCAATTTTATGATTTTTTCCTGTATAATATAAAATCCTTTCAGTTGTCGTAGTCTTACCAGCATCTATGTGAGCCATAATTCCTATGTTTCTATATTTATCTAAAGTATGTGATCTTGGCATTTGTTATTACCACCTAAAATGTGCAAAAGCTTTATTTGACTCAGCCATCTTATGTACATCTTCTCTTTTTTTTACTGCTGCACCTTTTTTTTCATATGCATCATATAACTCATTAAAAATTTTATCAGACATATTTTTGTCTTTTCTTTTTCGTGCAGACTCAACTAACCATCTGATTGCTAAAGCTTGTGATCTTTTACTTTTTACTTCTACGGGCACTTGATAAGTTGCACCACCAACACGTCTAGATCTCACCTCAACAGTAGGTTTAATATTATTAATTGCTTCGTTAAATATTTCAATTGGATCACTTTTGGTTTTACTTTTAATTTTTTCAATAGCATCATAAACAATTTTAGAAGCCATACTTCTTTTACCATCGTACATTATTTTATTAATTAGTTTTGGAATAATTATAGAGCTGTAAATAGGATCAGGAACTACATCTTTTTTAGGTTGAGTTTTTTTTCTAGACATTTTTATTTACCTTTTTTAGTTCCGTATAAAGATCTTCTTTTTTTTCTGTTAGCTACACCTTGGGTGTCTAAATTTCCTCTAAGAATATGGTACCTAACACCTGGTAAGTCCTTAACTCTTCCGCCTCTTACCAAAACAACTGAATGCTCTTGTAAATTATGACCTTCACCAGGAATATAAGCAGTTACTTCAAAACCATTTGACAATCTGACCCTAGCAACTTTTCTCAGAGCTGAATTTGGTTTCTTGGGAGTAGTTGTATAAACTTTAAGACAAACACCTCTTTTTAGTGGCTGCCTTTCCAATGCAGGAACTTTATTCCTAGAAAATTGTTTAACTCTATTTTTTCTTAACAACTGATTAATAGTTGGCATAAATTTATTTTTAATTAATGTATTTTTGAAAGAAATAACTGACAGGTTATTAATGGCAGCGTTTAGTCCTTTAAGTTAGTACTACATTCCAACCAAAAATCTCCGCCAAAGTACTTCTTAAAATGCTTTTGTCAACTAAAAGTATAATAACTTCTTATTTTTTTATTGATTTAACTGATTTTCTAGAGGTTTAAGTTTTTCTTGTTCAGACAAATAATTATTATCGTCTTCAAGGGCTTTTTTGTTCCATTTATTCTTGATATGTCCAGTTCCTGCAGGAACTAATCGGCCAACAATTACGTTTTCTTTTAAACCATTCAATGGATCAACTTTACCTTTTATAGCAGCGTCTGTAAGTACTCTTGTTGTTTCTTGAAACGATGCTGCTGAAATAAAAGACTCAGTTTGAAGAGATGCTTTAGTTATACCCATTAAAACTCTTTCACCAGTTGCGGGAGTTTTTCCCTCTGCTTTAAGTTTTTGATTCGTTACATCAAACTTAATTCTATCTATCATTTCACCAGGTAAATAACTTGAGTCCCCTGATGTATGAACCTCAACTTTTTTGAGCATTTGACGTAAAATCGTTTCAATATGTTTGTCATTAATAATTACACCTTGTAATCTATAAACTTCTTGCACTTGATTAA
>VGCG01000010.1 GCA_016870175.1 Alphaproteobacteria bacterium | reverse complement strand
TGCAAATGATTTTTATTATTTTCGGTTATAAAAATATTTTGATCATTCTTTTTAATATGAATATTTGCATTAATAATAGTTTCAATAGTATTACCTGATTTTGAGACAATTATGTTAACAAACTTATTTTCTTTAACTTTTTTTTTTTTATCTTGTAAATTATTTACAAAAATAAAATTTTTTTTTATATTTGGTTTTAAAAATTCATAAATTGCTTGGGCACCTAAAACTGATCCGCCCATACCGATAATTCTGTAATTTAAAAATTTTTTATACTTTTTAATTTTCTTAATGTTAAAATTATTTCTATATTCATTAGTTAATGATTGTATTATTGGATTTTTTTCGCTTAATAACAGTTTAAGGGATCTTTTTAAATTTGGATATTTTTTCTTTAATTTAAAATTAGTAAAATTTATTCCTGTGGTTAACATTAGTTATTATTTATTTTCTCAAGAATTTGGCTTTCAAAATTTTTACTTGTAGGTTTTGATTTATTTTGATTAGAAATGTTTGTTTTATTTTTTTTAATTGCACTTTTAAATTCATTTTCATTAATATTTTGATTTTCGTTCATATTTGTCTCACCTGGCACTGGTAATTCATCAAAATCGGGTGGCATTACAAGAGGAGATTTTTTTTCAACTAAAAATTCATCACTGTTATTTTTATTTTTCATTGAAAACCCATCTTTAATAGTTCCACAAGATGATAGAGATATTAGCAAAATGTTTAAACAAATAATTTTTTTAATTTTATTCACGAACTTTAGTATTACCAATTAATTCAGATAAAATCATAAATATTACTCCAAGACTAATAAATATGTCAGCAACATTAAAAATAAACCAATGAAAATTACCAACATGAAAGTCAAAAAAATCTGGCACTGCTCTATAGTAAATTCGATCAATTAAATTTCCTATTGCACCACCAAAAATCATGCATAACGAATACTTTTTAATTCCTTTGGTTCTCAAAATCATTATAAAAATAATCAAAATTACAATAGAAATTATAGATGTTAAGATATTATATAGATTAATTCGATCAAATGATAGTAGCCCGAAAGCAATTCCCTCATTCCAAATTAAATTTATGTTTAAAAATTCTGACGAATACAAATCTTGACCCTCATTTTTTTTATTCCAATCAACTACAAAAATTTTAGAAATTCTATCTACAAGAATAATTGAAATTATAACTGTGAAATTTATATAGAATTGTTTTGTTAAATATTTAAAAAGCATTTAGATTCTCTAACGCATTTTTCATTTCTTATTTTCCAGCAAACAGAACATTTGGAGCCTTTAGCCTTGTGAGCGATTATGGTTGTATTAACATTATCGTTATAATTAACTTCAGCTTTAGATGTTATACATAATTCAGAAAAATCTATATCTTTAGTTATATCTATCAGACTTTTATTTAGATTAATTTTTAACTCTGCTTCTAAACTAGATCCTATTTCTTTGTTTGCTCTTTTTTCTTCTATACTAATATTCCCAATATTTCTAATTTTTATTAATTCTAACCATTTTTTATTTAAAGATTTATTTTCAAACTTTTCTGGAATATCTAAAAATTTTTCTAAATGAATGCTTTTACTTTCTTTGCTAATAAGTTTATTTATTTCTTCAGTTGTAAATGAAAGAATTGGTGCAAACCACTTTAATAATACATCTAATATAATATTTAATGTTAAAATTGTTGATTGTCTTTTTTTTGAGTTTATTGAGTCACAATATAAAGTATCTTTTCTTATATCAAAATAAAATGCTGATAAATCTACGGTACAAAAATTTAATAATTCCTTATAAAGATTATGAAAATCGTATATTTTAAAATATTTTTTAAAATTCAAATTCAAAATATAAATCTTATTAAGTATAAATTGCTCAAGCTCTGGTAAAGTTTTTATATCAACTTTTTCTAAGTTTATTTGTTTGAAATTATCATTAAGATTTCCAAGTAAATATCTGAAAGTATTTCTAATTTTACGATAAGAGTCTGCGTGTTGATCCAATATTGAGTAATCTATTTTTAAATCCTCAGCATAATTAGAGGAAGCTACCCAAATTCTTAATATATCTGCTCCATATTTTTTTAATATATCTTCAGGCGCAATTACGTTTCCTAAGGATTTTGACATCTTAAATCCTTTTCCATCAACTACAAACCCATGAGATAAAATAGACTCGAAAGGTGCTCTTTCTCTCGTGCCGCATGATTCAAGAAGAGAAGAGTGAAACCAACCTCTATGTTGATCAGATCCTTCTAAATACATTGATGCTGGCCATTTTAAATCTGATCTTTTTTCCAAAACAAATGAATGAGTTGAACCACTATCAAACCATACCTCAACTATGTCACTAAGTTTTTCGTATTCTTCTGCTCTGTATTTTTTGCCTAAAAATTTTTGTGGATTGTCTGAGAACCAACAATCTGAACCTTCTTTTTCATATATTTTAGCAATGTTTTCATTAACCTCATCGTCAACTAAAATCTCATTTGTCTTTTTCTTAATAAAAATTGGTAATGGTACACCCCAAACTCTTTGCCTTGAAACACACCAGTCTGGTCTGGTTTGAATCATAGCTTTTAATCTTTCCTTTCCTTTACTTGGAAAAAAAGCAGTTTCCTCTATTGCTTTTAAAGCTTTATCCCTTAATTTATGGCTATCCATTGATATAAACCACTGAGGGGTTGCTCTATGAACCAAAGGTGCTTTTGATCTCCATGAATGTGGATAAGAATGCACCAATTCTCCATTAGCTAAAAGTTTTTTTTGTTCTCTTAATTTTTCAATAATAATTTTATTAGATTTAAAAATATGTTGACCCTCAAATAGCTTAACATGTTTAGTATATTTTCCATCCCCATCAACTGTTTCTAAAGCTTTAATTCCATTGCTTACGCATAAATTAAAATCATCTGGTCCATGACTTGGTGCACAATGAACTATTCCTGTACCCTGCTCTATAGTCACAAATCTAGCTTCAAGCATAGGAATATCATTTGTGTAACCAAGGTTAAAAAAAGGATGCTTACAGATTGTATTTTTAAATTCATATCCTTTAAATTTTTTGATATTTTCAAAATTTTTAATCTTACATTCTTTAATAACAGAGTTTAATAACGCTTCAGCAACAACGAATTTTTTATCTTTGAAATCACCCTCATCTTTTATTTTAAATAATAAGTAATCCAAATTATTATTATAGGCTAAGGCTTTGTTTGCAGGGATAGTCCAAGGGGTAGTTGTCCAAATTATAATCTCAGAATTAATAAGTTCATTGGAATTTGAATTTTTAACCAAAAAAGAAACATAAATAGTATCAGATTTGTGATCTAAATATTCAACTTCAGCATCAGCAAGCGCTGTGTTTTCAACAGTTGACCATAAAACAGGTTTAAA
This sequence comes from Alphaproteobacteria bacterium, assembly GCA_016870175.1. Taxonomy (GTDB): domain Bacteria; phylum Pseudomonadota; class Alphaproteobacteria; order Pelagibacterales; family Pelagibacteraceae; genus Pelagibacter; species Pelagibacter malawiensis. The sequence goes on along the minus strand of VGCG01000010.1, from coordinate 17,760 downwards.
ACCTCTATATAAACTTCCCTCTTTGAGAAACTTTCCTAGTTCTCTTACAATCTGTGCTTCAGCATCAAAACTCATTGTTGAATAATAATTTTCCCAATCCCCAATTACTCCTAATCTTCTAAATTGGGTTTTATGCACTTCGATCCATTTTTGTGCAAAAGATCTACACTCTTTTCTGAATTCAACTATTGGTACTTCATTTTTATTTTTTTTATTTTTTTTGTACTCTTCCTCAATTTTCCACTCAATTGGCAGTCCATGACAATCCCAACCAGGTACATATATAGAGTCTTTTCCATCCATTTGGTGAAATTTTACTATTATATCTTTTAAGATTTTATTTAGAGCTGTTCCCATATGAATATTACCATTAGCGTATGGAGGTCCGTCATGAAGAACAAATTTTTCCTGGCCTTTGCGCGACCTTCTTAGTTCTTCATAAAGATTTATTTGTTTCCAATATTCCAAAATTTCAGGCTCTTTCGTTGGCAAATTTGCCTTCATGGAAAAAGCAGTTTTAGGAAGATTTATCTGTGGATTATTCATTTTATTTTTCTTGCAATATTTAAATCGATTTTAATTTGCTTTTTTAATTGATCAGCATTTTTAAATTTTTTTTCTTTTCTAATAAATTTTAAAAATTCTACTGATAAATACTTATTATAAAGATTTCCAGAAAAATTAAATAAATGAACTTCTAATAAGATTTTGTTTTGATAAAAAGTTGGTCTGTACCCTAAATTTGCTATTCCGTTAAGATAAGTTGGATTGTTCTCTCTTAATACTCTAACAGCATATACTCCTGGGCTAGCTATAACATAATCTTTAATATCGATATTACACGTCGGAAAACCAATTTTTTTTCCAATCTGTCTTCCTTTTTTAACAATTCCCTCAATTGACCATTTTCTATTTAAAAGTTTATTCGCCAGTTGTAGTTTTCCATTTTTTAAAAAATTTCTAATTAATGTCGACGAAACTACTTTTTTATTATTAATTAGAGGCCGTGTTTTAATTATCTTGTAACCAAAATTTTTTTCATTTTCGATTAATAAATTTACGTCACCCTCTCTGTTATTTCCAAATCTAAAATTATTACTTACAAAAATAAATTTAGCATTTATTTTTTTAAATAAAATATTTTTAATAAAATCAATAGATTTTATTTTTGCAAAAAGTTTATCAAATTTTTTAATAATTATGAAATCCACGCCCATATTTTTTAATAAATTGATTTTTTGATTAAAATTAGATATTTTGTAATTTTTTAATGAATTATTAAAAAACATTTTTGGAATTGGGTTAAAAGTAACAACACCAATATTTAATTTTTGTTTTTTTTTATATTGTTTAGCTAATTTAAAAAGCTTTTGATGTCCTAAATGCACACCATCAAAATTTCCAATCAGAATAATTGACTGTTTATGATTGTTTTTAATATTAAAATTTTTATATAATTTAGTTGAGTTTACCATTTCAAATCAGATTGAATATAATTTACAAATGTTTCATATTTTTTCAAAGTCTGTTTAATCCCATAATTGCTAATTTCTTTTTTATGTATACCATTTGAGATTATTAAAGAGTCGTAGTTTAATGAATTGGCTCCTTTGATATCAGTGTTTAAATTGTCACCGATTGATAAAACTTTTTTATTTTTATTATCTGCTGATTGATTGTAAACTTCTGCAAAAGGTTTACCAAAATAAATTACTTTCCCACCTATTTTTTCAAATATCATAGCTATTGAACCTGCGCATAATTCTCTTTCTTTTCCTCGATCAACTATTAAATCGGGATTAGTGCAAATCATTTTTTTTTTAATATGGTATTTAAGAAAACTTTTATAATATTTTAAATCTTTATCATGATCACTAAACAAACCTGTGCATAATAAGTATTTACTATCATTTATATTTTCACATTTGTTTTTTTTAAAGTTATAAAATAAATCAAAATCTCTTGGAGGACCTATATGAAAAAAACTTTCAGAAGTAATTTTTTTATTTAAAAAATTTAATGCAGCTTGTCCAGAGGTAAATACATGCTCTCTAAGTTTTTTTTTCATTCCCATTTTTTTTAAAAAATTTTTAACTGTACTATTTGGTCTTGGTGCGTTAGTTAAAAGCACAAATTCTTTATCCAAATTTAATAATTCATTAAGCGTATCAATTGCATTTTTATAAAGATTTAATCCATTATGAATTACCCCCCATAAATCTATGTAAAAAAGGTCATAATTAGAGGCAATTGATCGAAGCCCGTCTTTATCTAAATTTTTGATCATAATTTTAGATATAACCCATAAAATCCCTAATTTCCTATCATTTTAAGAATGTTTTTTAAAACCTTCTTGAAATAATAAGTCTAATCCCCATATAATTTGCATATTTATTAAGGAGTATTTTATGAAATTTAAACCGTTACACGATAGAGTTTTAATAGAAGTTTTAGACAGTAGTGAAAAAACTGCTGGAGGAATAATCATACCTGATACTGCTCAAGAAAAACCTCAAGAAGGCAAAGTTGTTGCTGTTGGTGGTGGTGCAAAAACTGAAAGTGGAAAAATAATTCCGATGGATGTAGCAGTGGGTGATAAAGTTTTGTTTGGCAAGTGGTCAGGAACCGAAGTCAAAATTGATGGTAAGGAATATAGCATAATGAAAGAGGCTGACATTATGGGTATTACAAGCAAATAATAATTAAAAAGGAGAAAGCAAAATGGCAAAGGTAATTAAATTTGATGCTGACGCAAGAGCGGCAATCTTAAGAGGTGTTAATATTCTAGCTGACACTGTTAAAGTTACTCTAGGACCCAAAGGTAGAAATGTTGTGGTTGATAAATCTTATGGTGCACCAAGAATAACTAAAGATGGAGTCACTGTAGCTAAAGAAATAGACCTTGAGGATAAATTTGAAAACATGGGTGCTCAAATGGTTAAAGAGGTTGCTAGCAAAACAAATGAGGAAGCAGGCGACGGTACAACTACTGCAACAATTCTAGCTCAAGCTGTTGTTAGAGAAGGAATTAAATATGTTACTGCAGGTATGAATCCGATGGATGTTAAAAGAGGAATTGATGCAGCTGTTGATCATGTCAAACAACATTTAATTTCTTCTGCAAAAAAAGTTAAGGATAGCGAAGAAATTGCGCAAGTTGGAACAATCTCTTCGAATGGTGATAAAGAAATTGGCAATATGATTGCAAAAGCTATGCAAAAAGTTGGTAACGAAGGTGTAATAACAGTTGAAGAGGCTAAAGGAATTGACACAGAATTAGACGTTGTCGAAGGTATGCAGTTCGATAGAGGTTATTTGTCACCATATTTTGTAACTAATGCGGAAAAGATGACTGTAGAGCTAGACAATCCATATATCCTGTTATATGAGAAAAAATTAACTAACTTGCAACCAATGGTTCCTCTTTTGGAGGCTGTTGTACAATCTGGTAGACCATTAATGGTTGTCTCTGAAGATGTAGAAGGAGAAGCGTTAGCAACTCTGGTTGTAAACAAACTAAGAGGTGGACTAAAAGTAGCCGCTGTCAAAGCCCCAGGTTTTGGAGATAGAAGAAAAGCAATGCTTGAAGATATTGCTATTTTAACTGGTGGTCAGCTTATTGCTGAAGACTTAGGTGTTAAATTAGAAAACGTAAAACTTTCTGACCTTGGATCTTGCAAAAGAGTAAAAATTGATAAAGATAACAGCACTATTGTAGATGGAAGTGGTAAAAAATCTGAAATCGAGGCAAGATGTTCTCAAATCAAACAACAAATTGAAGAAACAACTTCTGATTATGATAAAGAAAAACTGCAAGAAAGATTAGCAAAACTTGCTGGTGGAGTTGCTATAATTAAAGTTGGTGGTGCAACAGAAGTAGAAGTAAAAGAGAGAAAAGATAGAGTCGAAGATGCTCTTAACGCAACTAGAGCTGCTGTTGAAGAAGGAATAGTGGTCGGGGGCGGTTGTGCATTGTTATATGCTTCACAAAGTTTAGAATCACTTAAAGTTAAGGGTGATGATCAAAAAGCTGGTGTTACTTTAGTAGCTAAAGCTTTAGAAGCTCCAATAAGACAAATAACTTTAAATGCTGGAGTTGACGGATCTGTTGTAGTTGGAAAATTACTTGAACAAAATAAAAAAAATCAAGGTTATGACGCTCAAAATGAAGAGTATGTAGACATGTTCGCAAAAGGTATTATCGATCCAGTAAAAGTTGTTAGAACAGCTTTACAAGATGCTGCTTCAATTGCTGGATTGCTTGTAACTACAGAAGCCATGATAGCTGATAAGCCAGAAGAAAAAGATGGTGGTGCTGGTGGTGGCATGCCTGGAGGCATGGGTGGTATGGGTGGTATGGGTGGCATGGGAATGTAAACCCGAAAACTCATTAGAGATTTCTAAAAAGACCAGAAGATTCAACACTTCTGGTCTTTTTTTTTATTCTAGGATACGAAGAAGTTACGAAGAAGTTACGAAGAAGTCATCTTCCGACGAAGAAGGTATGGGAACGATTTACGAAGAAGGTCATCTTCAATCAAAGCATTAGATTTTAATGGTCTAAGACCACCATTTGTTATAGTCGGCAAAACGAAATAAAACGATATGGAGAGCGTATAACTATCATTTAAGTACTATACATCACTCTGTTATTAAATTATTAAAATTATGTTTATATTTTGTAATACTATAAACTCTTTTTTTGGTAAGGACTATAAATTTTTAATTTAAAAGAAACTTATGCTGATTTTTATTCTTGGGCTAATTATTTTCTTGGGCACACATTCAATAAGAATATTTTTTGAAGCTTGGCGAATAAAACAAATTCATGCTTTAGGTGAGAAAAAATGGAAAGGAATTTACTCTTTATTATCATTAATTGGGTTTGTTTTAATCATTATTGGGTATAATCAAACAAAATTATCAAACATTGTCATTTGGAATGCACCTTTATGGACTTGGCACATAACAATCCTTCTTAATTTAATAGCTTTCATCCTAATTACAGCATCCTATGTTCCAAACAATGCCATTAAAGTCAAACTATATGACCCTATGATTTTAGGGGTTAAGACTTGGGCATTCGCACACTTAATTTCAAATGGTACTCTTGTAGGAATTATCCTATTCGGCAGTTTTTTAATTTGGGCAATTGTTGATTATAAATCCTGTCGAACGCGTAGATTGAGCATTACTACAGAAAGCATATATTTATCCTCAGTAATGACAGCAGTTACATTAGTAATTGGAATTATAGTTTGGGCAGTAATTCTTTTCTATGGTCACGAACTAATAATAGGTATCAATCCCATAATGTAAACGAAAAAATTTTATATATATATTGAATATTATTAATCTTTATTAGTACCATAAATTTTATGTTGAGACAAAAAATTATATTAATCTTTTAACGTCGGGCGGATTTAGACCAGGTATTAAACCACTTAAAAAAAAAGATTTCAATATAGATTTATTGTAGATAAATAAGATCATCCTCAACCCATTTTAGTATTCACGTTATTTGAAACTTAAACAAAACCAAAACATCAACTTACTTGTAATACCTAAATACCAAAAAATATTTTCAAAAACTTCAGAGGTGAAAATATTTCTGGGGTTTTTTAGTTTAACTCGTCTAATAAACTTTCTGGAAACTCAATTTGATAAATTTTCCATTTTAAGCCTGTTCTATTAAAAAAAACTGGAAATTTTTCACCCTCATTTTCATAAGTGATATAAAAAGAATTTAGATTATTAAAATTAATTAAACCAATACTTTTCAAAAGCGTGCCTAGGGACGGTTGTGGTATTTCTTTTTTTTTCTCACTTTTTTCTAACAATAAACTTAAACCATCAGGATTTAAATAAGTATCTATTGTAAATTCTATAAACTTTCCCACAAATCCAGTTACTAATACTCCAAGTTCACCCATGTCCTTAAAACTCTCATCTTCTTGGGTTTTTTTTAATAACATTATATTAAAATAATTTTTAAAATTTTCACTTAATTCATTCCATTCGATATACTCTTTGATCAATTTTTTATCATTATAATAAATGCCTTTATGGATTTGATGAAATGAATACATTGCACTAAAAATATAAATTAATACCAATAATACGGGTATAGGTAATGTTATAAAAAAAAATTTTTTCATACCTCACAATAATCTGATTTTAAATAAAAGTCACTATTTCTGAAATTTTTTATACAATTATTTAATAAGGTTTTTTATCTTAATCAAATTTTACAAATAATTAAAAATATTGAAATCATTCTTACTCAAAATAAATTAAATTCCTTAAGTTTAAACAAATTGAATAATTAAATTGTTATTAAAAAAAATTGATATATAGGGTTTTCTATGAGTAAATTTTTAGATGAAAATTTTACAGATAAAATTTTATGGGAGGATAAACCATCACAAATTTCTAACTTTTTTATTTTTATTTTATTTTGGTTTACAATAATTTATCCACTTCTTGCCTATTTAAACACCAGATTTACAAGATATCAATTAAGTTCTGAAGTATTAATTATAACAAAGGGAATTCTAAATCAAAATGTTGAACAAACAGAACTATATAGAGTTAAAGATTATTCAATTTCTAAACCATTCTTTTTAAGATTATTTGGACTTGGTCATTTAATTTTAACAACTTCTGATAAAAATAATAAATATGTTCGTTTAGATGCATTAAAAGATGTTGAAAAAATTAAAGATTTAATAAGAAATAATGTTGAAAAGGCTAGAAAAAGAACTGGTACGAAAGAAATGGATTTTGCTTGATCTTACGGAATACTACTTTTGATTATGTTTTTTGAAGATAAAATATTTAGTCCTACTATTTCTATTTTTAAATTTTTTTTTTTTATAGCTGAAATCTTTTCTATATGCATCCTTTATAGACCTCTCGGATAGTTTAATTTGAAAATATTTTGGACTCTTTTTAAACTCAGGTAATTTTTTTTTCTTATCAAAATTAGAGAAACTATAGTCATCTTTGTTAAAGAATTTTTTTTTATTTCTAAATCTAAAATGATTTTGATCTATAAATTTTCTTTTATTATTAAACGAGGTTTTAAATTTTTTATTTTTTTTATGATTTTTAGTAAATTTATTTAATTCAGTTTTAAAGTTTGGATCAATTAATTTACTTATAGAATTCCACATAGGCTTATCATCTGGAGTAAGAAATGTTAAAGCAGAACCCTCCGATCCAGCTCTAGCAGTTCTGCCAACTCTATGGACATAATCCTCGGGCACTTGTGGTAAATCATAATTGATAACATGTTGAATTAATGGAATATCTAATCCTCTTGCCGCAACATCTGTAGCAATCAATATTCTTTTAAGGCCTTTTCTAAATGAATTAATTACTCGATCTCTTTTACTTTGGCGCAAATCGCCATGAATTGCATCTGCTGAATGTCCCTCCTCCTTAAGACGCTTAACCATTTTATCTGCACTTCTTCTAGTTTTTACAAAAACTAAAATTGATCCTTTTCTAGATAAAAATTGATTGATTAATTCATTGTACTTATTTTCTTTAAAAACATATAAAGTTTCTTGTTTAATTTTTTCAACAGGAGCTGACGTTGATCCAGCTGAGATTCTCTCTGGATTAATTAAATACCTTTTTGATATCCTTAGAATATTTTCTGGGAGTGTAGCAGAAAATAACAGGGTTTGATGATCCTTTGGTATGAATTTTAAAATCATCTCTATTTGAGGAGTAAAACCCATGTCTAACATTCTGTCCATTTCATCTAAAACTAAGTATTTGGTTGCTATCAAATTTAAGCTTTTTCTTTTAAGATGATCGTTAATTCTTCCTGGGGTTCCAACTATTATTCTAGATTTGTTTCCTAATTGTCTAAGCTGATGTTGCATAGATTCACCACCAATTAATAAGGCAGTTTTAATACTTATCTTATCACTGATTATACTCTTAATTGCTGCTAATACTTGAGTAGCTAACTCTCTTGTTGGACACATAACTAATGCGACTGCATTTTCATCCAAAATTAATTTATTAATTAATGGAATACTAAAAGCTAAAGTTTTTCCAGTACCAGTTTGAGCTGTCCCTAAAATGTCTTTACCTTCTAAAGCAGCCGGTATTGCCATTCCTTGAATTGGAGTTGGTTTTATAAAGTTCATTTTTTGTAATGAATTTTTCAGGGAGTCTTCAATTTTAATTGATGTAAAATTTTCCATTAATTTATTTAGATTTTTTTAAATCTAAGAAGATGTGCTTTAAATTTTTAATACTTATAGTTTTGTATGTGATGTCTATACTTTTTTAAGACAATCACAAGATATGAATTTTTTTTAAGGATAACTAACTAGTCAAATAAGAGTTTTTTTTAAGTTTTCAAATTTACTAATTAATGTATAAGAGCCAAAAATTATGAGTAACAACATTAGAAATATTACTATAATTGCCCATGTAGATCACGGTAAAACTACTTTAATTGACAACTTAATGAAACAAAGTGGTTCATTTAGAGAAAATGAAGTTGTCAATGAAAGATTAATGGATTCTGGAGAGCTAGAAAAAGAGCGAGGGATCACAATTTTAGCAAAACCAGCTTCAATAAATTGGAAAGGATCAAGAATAAATATTATCGACACTCCAGGGCATAGAGATTTTGCAGCAGAAGTGGAAAGAGTGCTGAACATGGCAGACGGAGCTTTGTTACTAATCGACTCCGCAGAAGGAGTGATGCCTCAAACAAAATTTGTACTGTCTAAAGCTTTAAAACAAGGATTAAAACCAATTGTAGTAATTAATAAACTCGATAAAGCTGACCAAAGAGCCAATGAAGTTTTAGATGAAACGTTTGACTTATTTGTTAATTTAGATGCAAATGAAGAACAATTAGACTTTCCAGTTTTGTATGCTAGCGGTAGATCAGGATGGGCAGACAAAGAAATTGATGGCCCTAGAAAAAATTTAAACCCTCTACTAGACTTGATAATAGAAAATGTTAATCCAGCAAAATTTGATAAGTCAAAGCCTTTTGCAATGTTATCAACTCTTCTTTATGCAGATAGTTTTTTAGGAAGAAGCTTGGTTGGTAGGATTACTCAAGGAACTGCAAGAGCTAATCAAACCATTAAAGCTATAAATTTAAAAGGTGAAAAAGTTGATGAAGGAAGATTAACAAAAATTTTTAGATATGAGGGAACTAAAAAAGTTCCTATTGAAATTGGAGAAGCCGGAGATATTGTTGTAATTGCTGGACTAGAAAAAGCGAATGTAGCTGATACAATATGTGATTTAGAGGTTTATGAACCTATTCCTGCAATCCCTATAGATCCTCCGACAATGTCAATTACTATTACGGTAAATACTTCGCCACTTGCTGGAACTGAGGGTAAAAAATTAACAAGCACTCAAATTAGAGATCGACTAATACAGGAAGCTCAAAATAATGTTGGAATATCTTTTTCTGAAAATGAAGGTAATGATTCTTTTGTAATTTGTGGCAGAGGAGAACTGATGTTAGAAATTTTATTAATTCAAATGCGTAGAGAGGGTTTTGAATTGACCGTAAGCCCTCCTAAAGTTTTATATGAATATGATAAAAAAGGAAATAAACTAGAACCCATAGAGGAGATAACGGTAGATATAGATGAGGAGTATTCATCAAAAGTCATCGACTCAATGAATAAAAGAAAAGGAAAATTAATTGACTTAAAAGATACTGGAAAAAATAAAAAAAGACTAATTTTTCATGCACCAACCAGAGGATTAATGGGTTACACTAGTAAATTTTTAACGCTTACCAAAGGCAATGGGGTTATCAATCGAATATTTCATTCATATGGTGCCTTTGAGGGTGAAATGGAAGGTAGAAGAAATGGTGCATTAATTTCAATGGAACAAGGGAAAGCAGTTGCATTTGCTATATTCAACCTGCAAGCAAGAGGTGAAATGTTTATAACTCACAATGACCCTGTTTATCCCGGCATGATTGTTGGTTTAGCTCCAAAGCCAGGTGATATGATAATAAATGTAATGAAAGGAAAAAAATTAACAAATATGCGAACTCAAAATACCGACGAAAACATTGTACTTACTCCAGTTCGTAAAATGTCTATAGCTGAGCAATTGAGTATTCTTAATTCTGATGAGGCATTAGAAATTACCCCTCTTTCTTGTAGATTAAGAAAAGCAATTCTTGATCCACATCAAAGAAAAAAAAGTGAAAAATCTGGCGCTGCTGCTTAATTAAATATTGTATTTGCAAGAGATAAACTCAAAGCTATGCAAGGACCAATTCCAAACGCAAAAATTAAAGTTCCTGGACCTACCGTTCCACCCAAATACCATCCAATTAAAACAACTGAAATTTCTAAAAATGATCTAATAATTGCAATTGGCAAATTACTTTTTTTTTGAAGGCCAATCATTAACCCGTCTCTTGGTCCTGGGCCTAAATTAGAAATGAGATAAATTCCACCACCAATACCAACTAACAAAACAGAGCTAATTGCCATTAAGATTTGAAGATAATAATCATCTGGAGTTGGGATAAATTTTATACATAAATCTATCATTAAAGATATTATAAAAATATTTAAAATCGTTCCAATTCCTGGTTTTTGATTTAAAAAAATCCAAAAAAATAAAACTATAACACTTATTAAAAAAGTGACTATCCCAATAGATAAATTAATATTTAAAGATATACCTTGGGCTAAAACTGACCATGGTGAATTACCTGCTGTTGATACAATTAATAATCCTTCTCCAATACCGAACAAAATTAATCCTAATATTAAAAAAAATAATGTAATAGGTTTTGGTTTCAAATTAAATGGACTTGCTGAACTCCAAAAAACTTTAGGAATATTTCTTATAGATAAAAACATTTTGTGATGATAATTTAAATTTAAAACTAGATAATTAATACAATTTTCTTGTGAAAAAATTTTTATTTTTGCTTATTTTTAATTTTTACGCAATCAATACATTCGCTCATATTGAACATTATAATAATCTTAAAAAAATTGAGATGGAAATTTTTAGAAATGGCGAAATTGTTGGTTATAATTATTATTTTTTTAAAAATGAACAAGATCAAACCATAATAACTAACCAATTCAAATTTAAGGTAACATTTGTAGGAAAAACTCTTTTTGAAGTAGAGGGTTATGGGGAAGAAATACATATTTCAGACAAACTAATTTCTTATAAATCTAAGACTATACAAAATAAAAAAAATAAATTTGTTAATCTCAACTATAACCCTAAAAAAAATAAATATGATATTGAGGGATCCTCATATACTGGCGAAGCATCATTGGAAAATGTTGTGGGTAATTGGTGGAGCCACAAAATTTTGCAAACAAATAGTTACATAAGTCCAATTTCAGGTAGTATTAATGAACAAGTAGTGACATTTATTGGGAAAGAAACAATTAACCTTTACGGAAAAGATTATGAAACAGAACATTTTAAATTATCGTCAAAGAATAACCAATTACGTGAAGATGAAAGATTAAATTTTGATATATGGATTGAAAAAAAATCATCAATGATACTAAAAGTTTCTTATTCTTATTTAGGAGACTGGGAATACAGGTTAAAATTTTTTGAATAAAATTAACACAAAAAAAAACTAATTATTTTCCAGCCACAACCATTCCATCAATCATCATAGTTGGCGAATTAGTGGCAAAATCAAAACTAAGGTCATTAGCTAACGTAATGTTTTTAAACATATCATTTAAATTTCCAGCTATTGTTATTTCACTTACAGGATATTTAAATTCACCATTTTCAACTAAAAAACCAGTAGCTCCAACAGAATAATCACCTGTTACAATATTAACCCCATGCCCTATCGTTTCAGTAATATAAAGACTTCTAGAATTAATTTTTAATAATTGATTATAATTAATTTGTCCATTTTCAAAATAAAGATTGGTTGCACCTCCACTTCTTCCATTTGACTTAAGATTTAATTTTTTTCCATTATAAGTATCAATTAAATATTCTTTTAAATATCCTTTATCTACCAACTTGATTGTATCTGAATGAACTCCCTCTGTATCAAAACTTTGTGAGCCAATCCCCTTAATTAAATCAGGTTTATCAAAAATATTAATTGAGCTAGAAAATATTTGTTGATTAATTTTATCTTTTAGAAATGACGTTCCTCTAGAAATTGCTGATGAGGTAATAGCGCTAGCAAATGCGCTTAATATTCCCTTTGCTATTCTTTTATCAAAAATAATACTTATTTTTTCACTCCCAATTTTATTTGATTTAAGTTTTTTTACAGTGTTTTCAGAAGCAACTTTTCCTAGTTCTTTTGGATTTTTAATTTCATTCAAATAGCGCTTTTTAGTATAATCATAGTCTCTCTCCATACTGTTTTGATCTTTTGCAACAGTAATACACGATGCAGAAAAAGATGAGGTTTTATAACCATCACAAAAACCATCACTATTTGCTAAAATAAAATTTGATTTATTTTCAGTAAAACTTGACTCTGTATTAATAATTTTTTTTTCTAAAGAAGCAAATTCCTCTAACTCCTTTAAATATTCAATTTTTTTATTGTTTTCTATGTGTGTATCATCATAAATGTTTAAATCTTTTATCTTTTTACCTAATAGTTCTTTATCTGGAAGTGAATTAAATTCATCTATTGGAGTAATCTTGGTTATTTCAAAACATTTCTCAATTAGAGTTCTAATATTTTCATCTAATAAATTTGATGAAGAAATTGAGGATTTTTTTTTATTTTGGTAAGTAGTTATGCTAATTGCTAAATTATCCGATCTGTTGGACTCATCTAATGTTTTATTTCTAAAACTGACTGTTTCAGAAATTGAATTTGCTACTGTTACACTAGCATTTGTTGCTCCTAATTTTTTTGCAAGACTTAAACAATATTCAGCTTTTGCTTGTAAATATTCCTGATCTTTGACCATTATCTAAAGTTTAGTTCCACCAACTGTCATTTTATTTATTAATATTGATGGCTGGGCAACACCCACTGGGACTCCCTGCCCTGCTTTTCCACAAGTTCCAATACCAGGATCTAACATCATATCATTTCCAACCATTGAAACTTCTTTTAAAATAGAAGGTCCATCTCCTATTAATGTTGCACCTTTTATTGGAGAACCAATTTTACCGTTATAGATTTCGTACGCTTCTGTGCAATTAAAAACAAATTTTCCAGAAGTGATATCTACTTGTCCTCCCCCAAAACTGACCGCAAAGATTCCTTTATCAACTGACTTAATCATTTCATCTTGAGTTTGTTTTCCATTTAACATCATTGTATTTCTCATTCTTGGTAAAACAATATGTTTATAATTTTCTCTTCTACCACTGCCCGTGGATCTAGTTTTCATTAATCTAGCATTTAGTCTATCTTGCATGAAATTTTTTAAAATTCCATTTTCAATTAATACTGTTCTCTCTGTGGGTGTTCCTTCATCATCGATGTTAAGACTGCCTCTTTTATTTTCTATTGTGCCGTCATCAACAATGGTAACTTTCTCATTTGCAACTTTTTGTCCCATTAAATTATGAAACGCCGATGTTTTTTTTCTGTTAAAATCACCTTCAAGCCCATGTCCAATTGCCTCATGAATTAATATTGCTGGCCAACCAGGTCCTAAAACAACTTTCATTTCACCAGCAGGTGCAGCTATACTCTCTAAATTAACTGAGGCAATTCTAAAAGCTTCTTCACAAACATTTTTCCAATTATCATCTTTAAGATATTGGTCATAAGATTGTCTTCCTCCAATTCCATAAACACCAATTTCTTTTCTTCCATTTTTTTCAATCATGACAGAGACATTAAATCTTATTAATGGTCTAACATCAGTTAAAGCTTCTCCTTCTAATGTAATAATTTCAATAGATTTTTGTTCACCGCTAAAACTTGCTGTAACTTGTTTTACTGCAGCATCTTTTTTACGAAGATAATCATTTACTTTATTTAAAATTTCTAGTTTTGAATTTAATGATTTTTGTTCGATTGGGTTAATATCTTTATAAAATTTTTTATTAGATCTGATAATTGAGTGATTGTAAGTTCCTTTTATTGACTTTAAAGTAGATTTTAAGTTTTCTGATGATTTTTTCAATGAGTCTTTAGTGATTTCATTAGAGTGAGAATATGCAACAACTTCTTTTGAAACAGCTCTAAAACCATAACCTAAATCAGAACTGTAATTTGAGCTTTTAATCTTGTTGTCATCAAGTAGGATTGTTTCTGATTTGGTGTCCTCAAAATACAATTCCCCATCATCACAATTTTTTAGTGTATCAGAAACAATATTTTCTGCATCATTTCTGGATAAATCGGATTTTTCAAAAAAATTAATCATGGGAATTACTTAATTAATTTATAGTAATTTACAACTGTTGTATTTCACGCATGTACAAATTTACGATAAGTAGTAAGTTTATTTCAAAAATTATGAAAGTATATTTCAATAACTCTTGTAAAATTTGTAGATCAGAAATTAATTTATATAAAAAAGAAAATATAGAGGGAATTGAGTGGATTGATATTACTAATAATGAATTAGCTCAAAAAGAAACTTCAAAAAAAGATAAAGAACTTTTAAGAAGACTTCATATCAAAGACGGTGAAAATATAATCGAAGGAGCTGATGCGTTTCTTTTATTGTGGAAAAAAATTCCAAAGTACAACTTTTTATATCACTTGTTTAAACTTCCAATAATATTTAGTGTGTTTAGTTTTTTTTATGAAATAGCTGCATCTTTTTTATATTTTAAAAATAAAAACCAATTAAAAAATAAATTTTCAATAAATTTAAAATAATAAATTTATCTATTATTTTTTATTTCTGGTTCTTGCAATTAATTGGGTTAAAGAATCTACCATAAAGTCTGATGCTTTAAATATTTCATTATTTTTAAACTCATTAGATGTATTTTTTTCTGGATTAGTTTTATCTTCAATCACAATTCCCTCATCTGGGGAATTGTTCTTGATATAAATCAGTAGCAACCAATTTTCATCCTCTGTCTCATCCCATTTAACAAATATTTCACCAGTTTCAAATCTTCTATCGATACATCGAAGAATAGACATATTTCGAGTGATATATCTTTTATTTAATTGAAAAACTAAACTACTTGCACTTCTATAGAAACTCTCAAGGGCAAATTCTATTTTTTGTCTTGCTAAACTGTATTCTCTCTCTTTTTTTAATAACGTTTCTCTATCTTCGTCACCTTTAATTTTGACTCCAAGAGCTTCTACTCTTTCCCTAATTTTTTGGTCTCGTATTATTCGATATTTTTCTTTTAATTTTTCAATTCTTTGTTGAAGACCAGCATAATCATCTCTTTTTTCCTTAAGAGATATTTTCTCAAGTTGCTCCAATTCTTTTATTTCTCTAATTCTAAATTTTTGAATTTGTTTATCTAATTTTAACTTTTGTAAAAACTGTTTTTGTTTTTCAGCTTGTTCAATTCTTAAAATTGCTTGTTCTTTTCTTAAAAACAATTTTATATCTTTAGATCTTTCTCTCTCTAATTTAATTTCTTCTTTTAAAGACTGTTCTTTTAACTTAATTTTTAATTCTTCTTCTTTTTTACTTTGTTTTTGTTTTTCAATTTTATCTTTTCGCTCTATTTCGATTTGTTCTAATTTTAATCTTCTTATTTCATCTTTTCTTAGGATTTTATAATGATTTATAAAATTTTCGATCTTATCAAAAAAAACTTTAATATAATTTTCTAAAGAAAAATTAAATTTAAATTGGGGATTAAAGTTTATTTGAAATCTTATTATTTTTGATAGAAGACTATTTTGACTAATATTTTTAGGTTTTAAAATTTTTTTATTTTTTTTTTGATTATAAGACTTTTTTTTTTTTACTTTTAAACGAGTAATTTTTTTTTTTTTTTTTTTTTTTTTCATTTTTAAAAAAAACTTATTATATCTGCTATTTATTGATAAATATAGTCTCTGATAATTGGTGTAGAGTTATAATTTTTCGTTAATTGGAATTGATATACAACTTGTCCTCCCCATTTAAATGCCATTTCACATCCAGCTAGATAAAATTCCCACATTCTAAAAAATTTCTCATCAAACATTTTAATAATCCTATCTTTGTTATTTATACAATTTTCTTTCCAGTGCTTAAGTGTATATGCATAATGCAATCTTAACACTTCAACGTCTGTCAATATTAATCCAGCATTTTCGATTGGAGCGGTTACCTCACTCAAACTTGGAGTATATCCTCCTGGAAAAATATACTTTGTAATCCAGGGATGTGGATCTCTAGGTGGGTTTACGGATCCTATGGTATGAATTAAAGAAACTCCATTTTCTTCGAGTAATTTTTCAACTTGTAAAAAAAATTTTTTATAAAATTGTCTTCCAACATGCTCAAACATTCCAACACTTACTATTCTGTCGAATTTTTCGTTTAACTCTCTATAATCCATTAATTTAAAAGTTACTTTGTTTTCTAAATTAAGTTCTTTCACTTTATTATTACAATAATTAAGTTGATTTTCTGATAGGGTTATACCCGTAACTCTGCAATTACTTGATCTAGCAATATCTATTGCTAGTGATCCCCATCCACATCCAATATCTAAAACTTTTTGATTAGGTTGTATATTAAGTTTTTTAATAATGTGCTGAATTTTATTATTCTGAGCTGTTTCTAGACTGTCATTTTTATCTTTAAAATACGCACAAGAGTATTGTCGCTTTGGATCAAGAAACAAATCATATAAACTATCTGAGATATCGTAATGATGAGAAACATTGATTTTTGATTTTTTTATAAAATTAAAACTAGTAACATATCTGTAAGAGCCTCGAAGTTTATTTAATAAATAATTAAAAATATTTATAGGACTTCTTCCAATGTTCATTAAAGCAAGATCTAAAAAATCGCTAAGCGAACCATTTTCAATTACAATTTCTCCATTAGTGTAGGCTTCACCAAAATATAGATCCGGATGAATTAATAGCTTATAATTCAAGTTTTTATTTAGTATTTTAACTTTTAGTGGATTATTTTTTTCAGGATTCCCAATAATATAATTTTTCAAGTCTACATCAATTAAAATAAATCCCCCTTTATTAAAAACTTTATTCAAGAATCTAGCTAAGTACATTTATTAAGCCTTAAAAGATTTAATTGAAAAATTTAATTTATCTAAATTTTCTATTAACTCCCTTTCATCTTTTGAATTTAGAATACTTAAAGGAGGTAAAATATTTTTATAGATTTGATCTTTATTCACATTTGCATAATAAGTATGAAGTCCTGATATTAAATTATATTTATCGAAAACTTCTCTCACTTCACATAAAAGCTTATTTGATAATAGAGAAGATCCTAAAAAATAATCATCAAAAACTTTTCTAGATAATTTAGCGGTAACATTACACGTTGCTGTAATAATACCACTACAACCTAATTCTAAACCTTTTAATAATTTTAATTCAGATCCTGGAAATACTAAAAAATTTTCTATTTTCAGACTTTCATATAAATTATATGTGCTGTCTTTAACAGCCACAATTTGTCTTGGAAACTTTTCTACTAATTTTTTTATACAATCAATACTGAATTTATATCCAGAAAGTTTTTCAAAGTTATAAAGTATTATTTTGCAATCATTTAATTTATTTATTATTTTTGTATAAAAATTAATTACATCTTCATCTTGATATTTATAGTATGCGGGGGGCATTATTAAAAATTTGTCAAA
>VGCG01000009.1 GCA_016870175.1 Alphaproteobacteria bacterium | reverse complement strand
ATCATACAATTATCAAATTGGGTTTCATCATTGCCTTGACAATCTGGTAAATGACTTCCTGCTAATAAGTTTGAACTAGAGATTAAAAATAGTATGAGGATAATTTTTTTCACAAATTAATTTTAATATATTTAAAAAAGTTTTTCAAATTTTTTTTCTTATAATTAAAAATGTCATCTAAGACAACTAAAAATCACTCAATAGATCAAAATCTTTAAAAATCTTATCATTATTGACACTTATAAAGTTAGCATCCTTTTTTAATCTTTTCACAATATATTTTGCCCCAACATCCCCCTTAATTCTGTTAAATTTTTTTAAAACTGAAATATTGAAACCTATTGGATTGCCTATTTTACGATTATATTTTAATAGGTGAACAGATTTATTTGTTTTTCTTATCGATAAACAAATTTTATTGATATGGGATGATTTGATAAAAGGCATATCCGACTGCACCACTAAAAAACCTTCATCATTTTTATTAACCTTTTTTAATCCTGCTTTAATTGAAGAGGAAATTCCTTTTTTATAATTCTTATTGATAACAAAAAAAATTTTTTTATTTTTTAAAACTATTTTTTTAATTTTTAAATATTGATATCCAAGAACGATAATTATTTTATCAACTTTACTTTTAATAAGTTCCCTTAGTATATGATTTATTAATGCTTTATTTTTAAATTTTTTAACTAATTTATTTTGGCCGGGAATTCTTTTTGACTGTCCCGCAGCAAGGAGTATTGCTGAAATCATTTTTTGTAGGTTTCGCTAAGTAGCTGAGCGATAATCGATAATGCAATTTCAGGTGCGGATTTACCTCCTAATTTAATACCTATCGGGGCATGGATTAATTGAATTTCGGTCTCGGTAAAACCAGCCTCTTTTAATCTTTTGCATCTGTTTTCATGGGTTTTTTTGCTTCCTAAAGCTCCTATATAATAAAATTTTTTCTTTAATGCATATTGTAATGCAGGGTCATCAATTTTAGGATCGTGAGTTAATGCGATTAATGCACTGCTCGAATTTGTTTCAATTTCCTTAAAAGCTTGATCTGGCCATTTATTTATAATTTTAATGTCAGGAAATCTTTGTTCTGAAGCAAAATATCCCCTAGGATCAATGATAGAAATTTCAAAATTTAAGCTTTTTGCAAACTCAACTAAGTACTGAGCAATATGAACTGCACCAACAATTATTACTTTTATTGGTAATATGTAGGTTTCAATAAAAATATTAGTATTTTCTATTACCCCATTTTTTTTTTCATTAAAATGATTAGAAATTTCAGCTAAATTATTTTTAAATGCAGATGATAATTCTTTGTTTTTAATATAAATTTCTGAATTGCCCTTGGATATATCGGTGATGATTGCAAATTCTTTTTTTTGTGATTTTAATTCAATGATTTCTTTAAGTAGAGAGAGTTTCATTGATTTATTTTTTCTAAAAAAACAGCAATTTCTCCCCCACACGCTAGTCCAATTTCCCAAGCACTTTCGTTTGAAACCTTAAATTCAATTTTTTTAAATAATTGATTTTTTTTTAAAAGTTCAATTGACTCTCTGATAACTGCAGACTCAACACAACCTCCCGAAACTGAACCTGAAAAATCTCCCTTGTCATTGATGATCATTCTGCTACCAATGGGTCTTGGGGAGGAACCCCAGGTTTGAATCACAGTAGCTAGGACAACCTTTTGATTAGCGTTTATCCAATCACTCGCTTCTTCTAAAATTTTTTCATCAAATGAATTTTTCACCTGACAAAATATAATTCTTAACTAGCAAGCTTCAACAGCTTTTTTAGCATAAGTCAAAACTAAATTAGCTCGGTACTCGGCAGATGCATGAATATCTGAGTTCATTTCTGAACTATCTAATTTCATACCTGCTATTGCTGATGGAGAAAAATTTGACGACAGCTTTTTAGATAAATCACTATCTATATAAACGCACGATTTAGCCCCAGTAACAGCAACATTCACTATGTCTTTATACTTTGCTAAATAAACTCCAACAATTGCATATCTAGAAGCTGGATTAGGATGTTTTTGATAATCTGATTTTTCTGGAATTTGAAACTCTACCGCCTCTATAATTTCTTTTTTCTTTAATGCGGTTTCAAACATACCTTTAAAAAAATCAGACGCTTTAATTTTTCGCTCATTGGTATGAATAATTGCATTAAGAGCCATACAAGCAGAAGGATAACAAGCTGATGGATCATTGTTAGATATGGATCCACCAATAGTACCTCTATTTCTTACCTGAGCATCGCCTATTTTTCCCGCTAATTTTGCAAGCGATGGTATTGCTTTTTGAACCTCTTTTGACGAAGCTACCTCAGCATGTTTAGTTGTAGATCCGATGATCAAAGATTTACCAGCTACTTTAATTCCTGATAATTTTCTAATATGTTTTATATCAATTACATCTGTATAACTTGCAAGACCTAATTTTATTGAGGGTATGCTCGTCATACCGCCCGCTAAAAAAGCTGAATTTACAGAAGCTAATTTAGATGCTTCTTTTACATCTTTAGGGGCATGATAATTAAAAGTTTTCATATTTTCTTTTAAGCTGCCTTATAATTAGATTTTTTCATAGACTTGCAAGCACGCCAAACTTTTTCAGCTGTAGCAGGCATGCTAATTTCTTGACCTCCAAGAGCATCAATCACGGCATTCATTACGGCAGGTGGTGAAGCAATTGCTCCAGCTTCTCCACAACCTTTAACTCCTAATGGATTTGTTGTAGCAGGAGTGCATGTAAAACCTAAATTAAATTCAGGAAAATTATCTGCTCTTGGCATAGTGTAATCCATATACGACGCGGTCACTAACTGTCCCGTTTCATCGTATTGTGCATTTTCGTATAACGCTTGACCTATTCCCTGAGCAATTCCCCCATGAACTTGTCCTTCAACTATATTTGGGTTAACAATTCTGCCAAAATCGTCTACGGCAGTATATTTTTCAACTTTAACCTCTCCAGTTTCAGGATCAATTTCAACTTCACAAATATGTGTGCCAGCTGGAAATGAAAAATTTGCTGGATCAAAAAAAGCAGTTTCAATTAAACCTGGCTCCATACCATCTGGTAGTTGAGATTTAAAATCTGAGTCTCTACTGCCTGGTAGATATAAAGCAAAAGCAATTTCTCCAATAGTTTTTTTCTTATTTGATTTTAAGGCTACGAATTCGCCATTTTTAAAATCTATTTCATTTTCACTAACCTCTAACATTTTTGCGGCTACTTTTTTTCCTTTAGCAACAATTTTTCTACATGCATTTACTATTGCTATGCCACCAACGGTTAATGATCTGGACCCATAGGTGCCCATTCCAAATGTGCCTTTATCGGTATCACCGTGAATAACATCAATGTTTTCCATCGGTACCCCTAATTCGTCAGCAGCAATTTGGGCGAATGTTGTATCATGACTTTGTCCGTGACTATGTGATCCTGTATAAATAGAAATTTGTCCTGTTGGATTAAATCTAACCTCTGCAGACTCCCAAAGTCCAACCCCACAACCTAAAGACATTACCGCTGCTGAGGGAGCAATACCACAGGCTTCAAAGTATGATGAAACTCCAATTCCTCTTAATTTTCCATTAGCTGCAGATTTTTTTCTTCTAGCTTCAAACCCATCGTAATCTGACATTTTTTTGGCTTTTTCTAAACCAGCTCCATAATCACCAGAGTCAATGGTGTGAACTAATGTCTGTTTAAATGGAAATTGTTTTGGAAAATTTCTCATTCTTAATTCTGTTTTATCAATTCCTAATTCCATTGCTGCTTTTTCAACCAATCTTTCGATGGTGTAAGTCGCCTCCGGTCTGCCCGCTCCTCTATAAGCATCTATTGGCGCTGTATTGGTATAGACTGCCTTAACATTTGTATACGCAGCAGGAATTACATAAACCCCAGTTGCACAAGGACCAAAAAGATAGGTTGGTGTAACTGTTGCAAAAACTCTTGCATACGCCCCTAGATTAGCAATTGTTTCATTTTTAAAACCTAAAAACTTACCATCTTTTGTGACTGCAAGTTCAGCATGAGTTACATGATCTCTTGCATGAGTATCGGTTAAAAAAGACTCTGTCCTTTCAGCAACCCATTTAATAGGTCTTTCAATTTTTTTTGAAGCCCAGCTGCAAACTATTTCTTCGTTATAGACATTTATTTTAGAGCCAAAACCACCTCCAACATCTGGCGCAACCACTCTTAATTTATTTTCAGGAGCAACACCTCCAAATGCTGACATAATTAATCTCGACAAATGAGGATTTTGACTTGTTGTATATAATGTAATTTCTTCTGAAGCTGTGTTGTAATCTGTTACACAAGCTCTAGGTTCCATAGCGTTAGGAACTAATCTATTATTAATTAAATCAACTTTAATTATTTTATCTGCTTTTGCAAAAGCCTCTTCCACTGCTTTACGGTCACCTAACAACCAATCATAACAAAGATTTTTATCGATCCCTTCATGAATAGTCTCACCATTCATTGCTTCTGCGGTATTAACCACGCCTTTTAAAACTTTATAATCTACATTTACTAATTCTGCTGCTGCTTTAGCCTCAGCTAAACTTTCGGCAATTACAACTGCAATTGGTTCACCAACGAAATTTGCATGTTCTTTGGCTAAAGGTGGGTTAGCAGGAATTTTCATTTCAGAACCATCTTGACTTCTAATTGCCCATCCCGCAATCAAACCACCTATTTTATCCTTGGCAATCTCTTCACCAGTTAAAATACTGACGACACCATCTGCTCTTAAAGCTTTAGATACATCAATTTTTTGAATTTTTGCTCTTGAATGAGGTGATCTTACAAATACAGCATAAGTTTGGTTAGTAATATTTATATCGGCTGTATATCTACCCTTGCCAGTTAAAAATTTTTTATCTTCTTTTCTCTCTACCCTTGAACCAACTAAACTAGCCATAAATCCCTCTCCTTTTTAAAATTACATATTTGATGCAGCTTCTTTAACTGCTTCAACTATATTTTGATAACCTGTGCACCGACAAATATTACCTTCGAGCCACTCTCTTATTTCATCATCGTTTGGATTTTTTTTTGTCTGTAACAAATCAATTGCACTCATAACCATTCCAGGTGTGCAAAAACCACATTGCAATCCATGTTTTTTTTTAAACGCCTCTTGCATTGGATGAAGTTTGCCGTCTTTTGCAAGACCTTCGATGGTTGTTACTTTTGATCCATTAATATCTGCTACCAGTATGGAGCAACTTTTAATTGATTTACCATCAACATGAACTACGCATGCTCCGCATTGACTAGTATCACAACCAATATGTGTTCCAGTTAAATTTAAATGATCTCTTAAAAAAATTGATAATAAAGTGTGATCTGGTACTTCTTTTGAAACCGATTTACCATTAACCTTAAGATTGATTTTTTGCATAATTTTATAATTTTAACGAATTCAACTACATCACAGTTAAGCCTGACGTTCAACTTAAATGAATCAATTCTACCTATAGTAGAATTGTAATGCTAAATAATTTTATAAATTGAAAATAAAATCGCAATTGCAATAATTATATATAATATTTTTTTATAAATATTTATTTTAACAACTTTATTCTCAATCTCTCTATTTTCTATCCCGTTTACCGAAATTAACTCAGAAAACTTGCCAAAAAAAATATCTGCCATTTTCTTTGCTGTCATATCAATTAATCTTGATCCTACTTGAGCAATTTTACCGCCAACATTTGCCTGAACTTCATAAATGAGTTTAGTGCCTCCTTCATTATCCTCAAGTCGTACCCAAGCTTCACCAGAAGCAAATCCTACTAGCGAATTTCCAGATCCTACAATTTTATAACTGTGAGGCGGATCAAGATCTTTTAATTCAATTTCTCCAGTAAAGCTTGCGTTAAAGGGTCCAATTTTATTTGTCGCTTTTGCTGTAAATTTTGTATCTGAGTTTTTTTTAAATTCTTCGCAACCTGGTATAGCTTTTTGTAATACGTTTGGATCGTTAAGTGCTAGCCAAACTTTTTGCTTTATTAAATTAATTTGATACGATCCTGAAAGTTTCATATGTTAATTTTATATTAAATTTTTATGAATAATAATGCAAAAAAAGACCTGCAATCTGCTGTATTTGATAGATTAGTTCAACATTTAAGAGATAGAAAAGATGTTCAAAATATTGATTTAATGAACCTAGCGGGATTTTGTCGAAATTGTTTGTCTAAATGGTATCGCGAAGAGGCTCAAAAGAGAAATATTACTATTTCAGATCCTGATGCAAGAGAGCATATTTATGGAATGCCTTACGATGAGTGGAAAAAAAAATATCAAAAATAATTATTTTTCCTTAAGTCTTGGAAATAATTCAACAAAGTTACAAGGTTTATTATTAATATCTAATTGATATTTTAGAATTCCGTCCCAAGCATCTGTAACCCCGCCTGAAGATCCTGGAAGAGCAAATATATATTTACCATTTGCAAGCACTGCACATGCTCTAGATTGGATCGCTGAGGTGCCTACAGTTTTTAAACTTATATTTCTAAAAATTTCACCAAAACCTGGAATATGTTTATCAGCAATTTCATCTAGTGCCTCTGGAGTGATATCTCGACCAGTTAAACCTGTGCCTCCAGTAGTTATAATAGTGTCTATATTTGAATGTTGAATCCATTCGTTAAGAATAGAAACTATTTCATGTTTATTATCTTTACAAATTTTCCGATCGACAAGATTGTGATTTGCTTCCTTGATTTTATTTACCAATATCGCTCCTGATTTATCATTATCAAAAGTTCTAGTATCTGTTACTGTTAGAAGTGCAATATTTACTCTCATAAAATTTAAATGATTATATTATCAATTTTATTTTTTATAACAGCAATTTTATATTCCAGTATTGGATTTGGTGGTGGATCTACTTATTTAGCACTTTTATTAATTTGGGAAATTCCATATTATATTTTTCCAGTTATTGCTCTAACCTGCAATATTATTGTAGTTTCAGGAAATTGTTTTAATTATTCAAAAGCAGGAAATTTTAATTTAAAATTACTTGCTCCTTATTTATTTGGTTCAGTACCTTTTGCATTTATTGGTGGATCTTTATCATTAGAAAAAAAAATATTTGAACTATTATTATTTTTTGTCTTATTAATTGCTGGTATTTTATTATTATTTCAAAATAAAT
The DNA here is from genome assembly GCA_016870175.1 of Alphaproteobacteria bacterium. Lineage (GTDB taxonomy): Bacteria > Pseudomonadota > Alphaproteobacteria > Pelagibacterales > Pelagibacteraceae > Pelagibacter > Pelagibacter malawiensis. The sequence goes on along the minus strand of VGCG01000009.1, from coordinate 19,572 downwards.
CTTTTACCAAAAAAAATATAATATTTAAAAGGCCTCCATTATTAATATCTCTTTTGATCGGATCGATTATAGGTCTTACTTCAGGCATAGTTGGTATAGGTGGTGGGATATTTTTAAGTCCTATTTTATTCCTCCTAAAAGCAGCCTCGCCAAAACAAATAGCTACCGCTGCATCTTTCTTTATTTTGATCAACTCATTATCAGGTGTATTCGGACAATTAACAAAGGAAAATGTTCTAAACCAAATTTTTGAATACTGGATTTTGTTTGCAGCAGTGTTTATCGGTGGACAAATTGGAAATTATATAAACTTGAAAATATTTTCTAACAGAGTTTTAGCCTTAGCAACAGCTTGTTTAGTTATTTTTGTTGCTATAAGAATGGGCTATCGATTAATGACAGGAAGTTGATTAAATCTTCTACTTTTAATATATTTAACTAATAGCTATGAAAAATATAAAACCTTTTGGGCCTTCGATAGGTAAAACAAAAATTTCTAGAAATTTTATAAATAAATTAAATAATGAATTCGACCTCAGTGTTAAATCAAAAAAAATGGATTATAGTTCAAAATTAGCAAGTCAAATTAAAAATGAAGTAAGATTTTCAAGTAAATTTATAAAAAAAAATTTAGAGAGTGAGTTAAAAAATAAAATTAAGAAATTTTTATTTAATGAAGGACTCAAGAAAATTAAAAATATTAAAATAATAAATTTATGGGTAGTGCGTCAATTTAAAGGAGAATACAATCCAATTCATTATCATGAAGGCGATATTTCAGGTGTTGGCTATCTTAAAATACCTAAAAATATGACTTTAAATAAAATGGTAAAAAATAAAAAACATAAAACTAACGGAACCATAGATTTTATTAATGGTCAAAAAGCTTTTTTAAATAAAAGTATTTATAACGTGGTGCCAAAAGTAAGAGATTTAATAATTTTTCCAAATTATTTAATGCATACTGCCTATCCATTTAATATTGAAGGCGAGAGACGATCCTTCTCTTTTAATGCAAAAATTGTCTTATAAAAGCTTATTTAATATAAAAATCACCTATTAAATAATATTTTTATAATTTGATTTATTCACAAAGTAAATTCCAACTATAACTGCGACTAATGAAATTAAAATTTTTGTGGTCACTAATTCTTTTAAAAAGATGTAACTTAAAATTGTACCAAATATTGGTATTAAATAAGATACCTGGGTGTGAAATATTAAACCATTTTTTTTTAAAATTCTAAATCTTATCAGCCAGGCAAATCCTGTAGGAACTATTCCAAGATATATAACAGAAATCAAAGAGTCAGTTCTTGGAATAATATGCCAAGGTTGTTCTATAAAGCTTGCAAGTGGTATTAAAATGATAATTCCCCAAATTAATATCGAACCAGTTACATTCTCATTTTTTTTTTTACTTATTTTTAAAGTCAAAAGACCACCCACCACATAGCAGGTTGCTCCTAATAAAATCACCAAAGCAGATACAAAGTTATTTTTGTCAATTAACAAGTTATCCGAGAATAAAAAAACTATTCCAGAAAAACCTATTAAAATTCCAAAAGTTTTAACTAAATCAAATTTTTCATTTTTAGTAAAAAAATGTCCAAGTATCGTAGCAGTCAAAGGCGTAGTAGACATTAAAATAGCTGCTAAATTACTCTGAACCGACTTTATGCCATAAGCTATTAAGAAGAATGGTGCTACTAGATTAATAAATCCAATTGTAGCAAACCAATGCCATTCTTTTGAAAAGGCCTCAATTTTAATATTTTTAAAATAACAAAGCAATAACACGGGTATCGCTCCAAAAAATACCCTTAAAAATGCAATCGTCACAGGTCCAAACGAATATGTTGCAACTTTTATATTAAAAAAGGCTGATGCCCAGATTAAACCTAAAAAAGTTAGCCATGAATAATCAATGAAGTTTGGTTTTTTCATTCAATAATATTTTTGACTTGACCATTAGTAATTTTTTGTAAATTTATAAAACTTATTTTAAACACGCAATTTGGATGCCCTGCAGCGGCATAAATATTTGCAAATCTTTCTAAACTATTATCAATATAAGTTTGAATTTTATTTAAATGGCCTATCGGCGGAACTCCGCCAATTGTATAACCTGTAATATTTTTAACATCCTCCGCTGACGCCATTGATATGTCTTTTAAATTTAAAAGTATTTTTAGTTTTTTCAAAGAACATCGCTGATCTCCAGCAACAAGACATAAAATATAATCAACTTCTGTTTTTAATAATAAACTTTTCACAATAGCTCCTACATTACAACCTAAAGCTGTAGCAGCATCCAAAGCGGTTCTTGCTGATTGCTCTAAAAAAATTACATTTAGATTTTGGTCAAATTTTTTTAATACCTCTTCAACACGTTTGACTGTTTCTTTGGCTTGAATTGAATTCATATAAACTACTTTTTTTATAATAAATTTATTGCCTAAAATATCTAGTTATGTAAAAATTGCATGTGTGTTATTTATTAAAAGTACAATATTTATCTATAAAATTTTGTTAATTATCGCACAAAAAATTTAAAGGAGCCAAAATGAGTGCAATTAATGTTTTAAAATTTTTAAAAGAAAAAGAGGCTGAATTTGTAGATTTAAGATTTACCGACCCTCGAGGTAAATTGCAACATTTGACAATGGACTCAACGATCTTAAATGAAGAAATGCTAAATGATGGCATTTTTTTTGACGGTTCGTCTATAGCTGGATGGAAAGCAATAAACGAGTCTGACATGATTTTAAAAACAGATACGAAAAGAATGTTTATGGATCCTTTTACTTCCCATAATACAGCAGTTTTATTCTGTGATGTTTTTGATGCTGTTAAAAGATCTCCTTATGAAAGAGATCCAAGAGGAACTGCTAAAAAAGCAGAGGAATATTTAAAATCCACTGGCATAGGTGATAAAGCTTTTTTTGGTCCAGAACTAGAATTTTTTGTATTTGATGATGTAAGAATCACTAACAATCCTAATAACACAGGTTTTATTCTTGATAGCAAGGAAGGTCCTTATAACTCTGGAAAAATATATGACAATGGAAATATGGGTCATAGACCTCCAGTCAAAGGTGGTTACTTTCCAGTGCCGCCGGTTGATAGTGAACAAGATATGAGAGGCGAATATCTTAAAAATTTAAAAGAAGTTGGGATTAAAGTTGAAAAACATCATCATGAGGTTGCTCCTAGCCAACACGAGCTTGGAATATATTTTGGAACTTTAGTTGATCAAGCTGACAACGTTCAATTATATAAATACGTAGTTCAAATGGTAAGTAATTCATTTGGTAAAACAGCTACATTTATGCCTAAGCCAATAGCTGGTGACAATGGATCAGGAATGCACATTCATCAATCTATTTGGAAAGGTGATAAAGCGTTATTCTCAGGTGAAGTTTATGCAGGATTGTCTGAAACCGCACTCTTCTATATTGGCGGTATTTTAAAACACGCAAAAGCAATCAATGCTTTTTCTAACTCTACTACTAACAGTTATAAAAGATTAATTCCTGGTTTTGAAGCACCAGTCTTACTTGCTTACTCAGCAAGAAATAGATCAGCGTCATGTAGAATACCAATTACTTTAAGTAAAAATGGTGCAAGATGTGAAATAAGATTTCCAGACGCTGCAGGAAATCCTTATCTAACATTTTCTGCAATGCTGATGGCAGGTTTAGATGGTATTAAAAATAAAATTCATCCAGGTAAATCCTTTGATAAAGATTTATATGATCTTCCAGCTGAAGAGGTTAAATCGATTCCAACTGTGTGTGGTTCTTTAAGAGAAGCTATGGAAAACTTAGATAAAGACAGAGAGTTCTTAACTCGAAACAATGTATTTACTGACGATCAAATCGATGCTTATATTGCTCTGAAGTTTGAGGAAATTCACAAATTTGAACACGCACCTCACCCTATCGAATTTCAGATGTACTATAGCAGTTAATATTTTTAATTACTGTCTAGTTGTTGCGATTGTATTTTTGTTAATACCTTTTTTAACGACGTAATCTTGAGTACCGTTTGCGCCTATTTCAACTTCTTTTCGAAGAATTTTGAACAAAGTTTTTTCTTTTAAAGAATGTTCAAGGTTTTTAACTAAATTTTTAAATTCAAACTTATTCATGAACTATTAATAACATATATATGCAAAAAAAACAAGTCTGATATGTGTAAAACAGATACCTATACTTTAAAAGACTCCCCACATCCACAACGCTCGGTTTCATTGGGGTTATTAAAGACAAATGATGAGGAAAGTTCATCTTTTTTGTAGTCCATTTCAGTGCCTAACAAATACATTATAGCAGCTGAGTCGACAAAGACCTTAACGCCTTTATCCTCAATAATTTCATCATTAGGATTTACTTTCTTGGTATATTCTAAAACATAAGACATTCCAGCACATCCACCGGTCTTCACTGAAATTCTAACTCCTAACGAATCTTTGTCAGCATTTGCCATTATTTCTTTTATTCTTGAAGCTGCGTTATCACTTAATTTTATTATCTGATTCATTATAAATTTAACTCCAATTTAGCAGCCTCTGACATCATCTCTTTATTCCATGGGGGATCCCAAACTAATTCAAGATCGACATTCTCAATGCCTTCGACCTGCATGACACCATCTTTTACTTCTTTTGGTAAACTTTCAGCAACTGGACAATTCGGCGTAGTAAGAGTCATTTTAATTTTTGCAAAATTATTATTTTCAACTTGAATATCATAAATTAATCCCAATTCATAAATATTGACTGGTAATTCAGGATCATAAATTTTTTTTATTTCTGCAATAATTTTTTCTTTAATTGACATAATATTTCAATTCTCTGTATTAACTTCTGTTTTTTTATTTTCAAAAGCACTAACTAAAGTATGCCAAGAGAGAGTCGCACATTTTACTCTCATAGGATATTGTTTTACACCCGATAAGCACATAAGTTTTGTTTTTTCATCATCGTTTAAGTTTTTTGTGTTTAATTCTTCTTTTTCTTTAATCATTCCTAAAAAATCTTCAATAATCTCTTTAGCTATGGTAAGATTTTTTCCTTTAACTAAATCAGTCATTATAGATGCTGAGGCCATGGAAATTGCACAACCACTTCCTTCAAAAGATATATCTTCAATAATTTTTTTATCATTTAATTTTAAATACACATGAACATTGTCTCCGCATAAAGGATTATTTCCTTTTGCATCTTTATTAAAGTTTTCTGTTTTTCCTAGATTTTTTGGATTTTTTCCATGTTCTAGAATTATTTCTTGATAGAGTTCTTTTAAATTCATTTTAGATTAAATATTTTTTTACAGTTATTTATAGAATTATTTAATTTATCAAAATCATCTTTGGTATTATAAATACCAACTGATGCTCTAGCACTTGCTGCAATACCAAGTTTGTCGTGTAAAATTTGACAACAATGGTGGCCAGCTCTTATTGCAATACCATCTTCATCCAATATAGTTGCAATATCGTGTGGATGAATACCCTCTACTATAAATGATAAAACACCCCCTTTGTTTTTAGGATTGCCAATCAGCTTTACCGAGTTATTTTTTCTCAATAGTTCTTGGCCATACTCAATTAGTTCTTTTTCATGAAGCATAATTTTATCGATGCCAATATTTTCAAGGAATTTAATAGACTGATCAAATGCAATTACTTGGGCTGTAGCCATTGTCCCTGCCTCATATTTATTTGGCAAATCTCCATAAGAAATTCTGTCTTTTTTAACCTCTTTAATCATCCCACCACCACCTTGATACGGAGGCAGTTCATCTAACCATTTTTTTTTACCATAAAGGATCCCCAGTCCAGTAGGTCCATACATTTTGTGGCATGAAATTGCATAAAAATCACAATCCAAATCTTGCATGTCTAATTTTAAATGAGGTGCACTTTGACAACCATCGATCACAACTATTATTCCTTTAGAGTGAGCTAAATCAGTTATTTCTTTAATCGGTAATATTGCTCCCGTTACATTGGATAAATGAGTAATTGCAATTACTTTTGTTCTTGGGGTTAATGCTTTTTCAATATTTTCCAATGGAACATCTCCATCTTCATTTATTTCTGCAAAATTAATTTTAATATTTTTTGATTTTCTTAAAAAATGCCAAGGAACATAGTTTGAATGATGTTCCAACTCTGTAATTAATATTTCATCGCCTTCCTGTAAATATTTTTGACCTAAGGTATTTGCAACTAGATTGAGTGCTTCAGTTGCACCTTTCGTGAATACTATTTCATTTTTATCTTTAGCGTTGATATATTTTTGAACAGAAATTCTCGTATTTTCATATAAATTTGTAGCAGCGACAGATAGATAATGAACACTTCTTCCAACATTAGAAAATTGCTTGCTATAAAAATCATTAATTCTATCAATAACCGCTATTGGTTTTTGTGATGAATTAGCACTATCTAAATAAACTAAATCGTTGTTGTGAATTTTTTCATCAAAAATTGGAAATTCTTTTTTTATTTGACTAATATTCATTTGTCAGTCCTGTTAATTTTTTTATAAAAATTTTAATTTTTTCATCGGTAATTTTTTCTAATACCTCATTTAAAAAAGCATTTACTAATAGTTGCTTAGACTGATGGTAACTTAAACCTCTTGACATTAAATAAAAGATAGAGTCCTCATCAATATTTCCTGAGGTAGAACCGTGTGAACATTTAACATCATCTGCGTAAATTTCTAACTCTGGTTTAGCATTAAATTCAGTTTGATCATTTAATAAAAGAGCTCTACTTAATTGATATCCGTCAGTTTTTTGAGCTTTATTATCTACTGAAATTTTTCCTTGATAAACACCCTTTGATTGATCAGCTAAAACACTTTTAATTAATTGATAACTTTTACAATTTTCATCTTTATGATTAATAACAGTTTTTATTTCGTGATGTTTTTCACCATCTAAATTAATTATACCATTTAGTGAGATTGAACCGTATTGATTATTCAATGAACAAGTAATATCATTTTTTAAAAATTTTGATCCGCTGGATAAAATAAAATATTCTAAGTGACTATTTTTGGCTAAATCTAAATTATTATAAATATATTTTATATTTTTTGAATTTTCGGTATCCAAAAAATATTTTTTTAAAATGGCATTTTCTCCAACATGGAAATTTTGTCTAATATTGATAAAATTATTATTTAGGTTTTGATTTGACAAATCAACGACGTTTAATGAACTTCCATCCTCTAAATCAATATCTATCCTTATATTTAGAGCTGAGGACGCAATATCAGTTGTTAAATAATTATAGAATATTAGCGGTTTTTTAGCCTGATATCCTTTTTTTACAGTAAATTTAACATAGTCAGAAACAAAAGCAGAATTTAAACTGACAAGACTATTTTCTATGTGGTCGGCATTAATATTATGATTTTGTTGAATTACAATTTTATCGTTTTCTTCAAGTGAAAAATCAACTTTTAAGATTTTACCATTGAGGAATATAATTTTATTATGTTCAAAATCTTTAATAGTAGTTATCTCAAAATCCTCTTGTTTTAAGTCAGAGCTTATAAAATTAAGTTTTTTAATATTAGTTTGAATGATTTGATTTAAATCTGAAAATTTCCAATCTTCAATACGCTTATTAGGAAACCCTTTTTTGACAAATTCATTAAAATTATTTTTTTTTAATTGAATTTGCGATTTAGAAAAGTTTTCTTTATTTAAAAAATTCTCAAAATCTATTTTAATTTGACTGTCCATTAATTGAAATCCTTGTAACCTAATTTTTCTAAATTTTTGGCTAATTCTGGTCCACCAGATTTTATAATCTGTCCATTTTTTAAAACATGAACATAATCGGGTATGATATAATCTAATAATCTTTGATAATGTGTGATTATTAAAAACGCATTATTTTGATTACGAAGAGTGTTTACCCCTTCAGACACTACCCTTAAAGCGTCAATATCAAGACCAGAGTCTGTTTCATCCAAGATTGCTAACTTAGGATTTAGAATTGACATTTGTAGAATTTCATTTTTCTTTTTTTCACCACCAGAAAAACCGACATTAAGCTGACGACTCAAAATTTTTTCATCAAATTTTAAATCTGCTGATTTTTTTTTAATTAATTTTAAAAATTCAATTGCATCAAACTCTTTTTCACCTCTTGCTTTTTTTATTGCGTTAATTGAAGTTTTCAAAAAAATATTGGTATTTACTCCTGGAATTTCTAAAGGATACTGAAAGGCCAAAAATATTCCCTTATGAGCTCTTTCTTCTGGCTCTAATTTTAATAAATCCTCTTTTTCAAAAGTTACTTCTCCCTCAATTTCATAACCTTTTTTTCCAGTCAAAATATTAGATAAAGTACTTTTTCCAGACCCATTTGGCCCCATTATTGCATGGACTTCACCTGGATTAATATTAAGATTTAAACCTCTTAAAATTTCTTTGTTATCAATTTTTGCTCGCAAATTTTTTATAGATAACATTTAGCCCACACTTCCTTCTAAACTTATTCCTACTAATTTTTGAGCTTCGACTGCAAATTCCATTGGTAATTGCTTTAAAACTTCTTTACAAAAGCCATTAACAATTAAACTGATTGCTTCTTCACTGTTAAGGCCTCTTTGTTTACAATAATATAATTGTTCATCACTGATTTTTGAGGTTGTCGCTTCATGCTCAATTTTTGATTTTGAATTTTTATTTTTAATGTAGGGCGTAGTATGTGCACCACACTTATTTCCCATTAATAGAGAGTCACACTGTGTAAAATTTCTTGAATTTTCAGCTTTTGCTGAAATATCAACCAAACCTCGATACATCATGTCTGAATTTCCAGCTGAAATTCCTTTTGAAATAATCTTACTTTTCGTATTTTTTCCAAGATGGATCATTTTGGTTCCAGTATCAGCCATTTGATAATTATTGGTAATTGCTATCGAATAAAACTCACCAACAGAATTATCTCCTTTTAAAATACAACTTGGATATTTCCAGGTTATAGCGGAACCCGTTTCTACCTGTGTCCAAGAAATTTTGGAATTTTTTCCCTTACACAAACCACGTTTAGTTACAAAATTATAAATTCCACCTTTACCATTCTTGTCGCCAGGATACCAATTTTGAACAGTAGAGTATTTTATTTCAGCATCATCAAGAGCAATCAACTCAACATTTGCTGCGTGTAATTGATTTTTATCTCTCATTGGTGCGGTGCATCCTTCAAGATAACTGACGTAACTTCCTTTATCTGCGATGATCAAAGTCCTTTCGAACTGTCCAGTCTCAGAAGCATTTATTCTAAAATAAGTAGAGAGTTCCATTGGACATCTCACCCCCTCTGGTATGTAAACAAAAGATCCATCTGTAAAAACTGCTGAATTAAGCGTTGCATAAAAATGATCAGTTAATGGAATTACGGATCCTAAATATTTTTTTACTAGCTCAGAATGTTTTTGAATAGCTTCAGACATTGAACAAAAAATAATTCCCTGTTTTATTAATTCCTCTTTGAAAGTGGTTGCAACTGAAACAGAGTCAAACACTGCATCTACGGCAATACCATTTAATCTGGCTTGCTCTTGGAGTGGTATTCCAAGTTTTTTGTAAGTTTCTAAAAGCTTTGGATCCAGTTCGTCTAAACTTTTAGGTTTATCGCTCACGCTTTTTGGCGCTGAATAATAATACAAATCTTGATAATCAATTTTTGGAAATTTCGGCTTTTGCCAATTTGGCTCTTTTAATAATTTTAATCTTTCAAATGCTTTCATTCGAAAATCAAGCATCCATTTTGGCTCTTTTTTAATATTAGAAATGAATTTAATCACATCTTCATTTAATCCTTTTGGAGCTCTGATATTTTCAATATCAGTTGAAAAACCATATTTGTAATCTTTTAAATTTTCTATATTTTTTTCAATTGAATTCATATTATATTCTTTGTTCGGTGTTTTTTTTAATCAAATCCTGTAAACTTTTTTTTTCAAAAAAATCATTAATATGGACCTCTAGTTCGTACCATAAATTGTGGGTAATACATTTGGTTAGTTTTCCATTACAACCTTTTTTAATCTCTTTTTTACATTGCAAAGTTTTAACTTCTTCATTTACAGCATTAAGAATTTTCGTTAACTTTATTTGAGACGGACTCCCATTGAGCACATAACCTCCTTGAGTTCCTCGAATGCTTTTTACAATTTCATTTTTTTTTAATTTTGAAAAAATCTGTTCTAAAAAAACTAATGAAATACCTTGACGCAATGAAATATCTCTTAAAGATACAGGGCTCACATTGTTAAATTGAGCCATGTCAGCTAATGCCATAACTGCGTATCGACCTTTAGAAGTAAGTTTCATAATAATCTATATTTTTCTGGGGTTTATATATATACCCGACAAAATCAGTCAAGTATACTTTATATAAAAAAAAAATAACATTTTGTCTCAGACATGTGATAAATGTAATTTTTTTTTGAGAATAATAATCATTAACACTCATGGATAACAAAATTTTGGAAATATTTATCCCGGGCCCTGCTGGAAGATTAGAAGCCAAGTATTTCAAAAGTAAAAAAAATACTTCACCCATCGCTTTAGTTTTACAACCTCATCCTCAATACGGAGGAACCATGAATAATAAAGTAGTAGTTGATACTTTTCGCACATTTATGGAAAATGATTTTTCAGTTTGTAGAGTAAATTTTAGAGGAGTTGGAAAAAGTGATGGAGAGTTTGATAATGGTCAAGGAGAACTCGCAGATGCAGCAGCTGCCTTGGATTGGTTAGAAAGAGAGAATTTTGATAACTCTCAATGTTGGGTATCTGGCTTTTCTTTTGGCTCTTTAATTGCAATGCAATTATTAATGCGGAGACCAGAAATAAACAGATTTATTGCAATATCACCTCAACCAAATGTATATGATTTTTCTTTTTTATCTCCTTGTCCAACCTCAGGAATGATAATTTATGGAAAAAAAGACGAATTAGTTCCAAATGAATATATTGCTGAATTGGATAAAAGATTAAGTTCTCAGAAAGGTATTAAAATTGAGTTTCAGGCTATTGCCGATGGCAATCATTTTTTTACCAAGAATGAAGGTACCTTAGTTAAATACTTAGATAAATATATTAAAAAAGAAAGTGCTTTAAATTAATAATTTTCAACCAAAACTCCTCCAGATGTAGGATTTTTACATCTTGTAGTTTTAGGAAAAGAAATTGGTAAATTTAATAAAGATCTTATACCAAGAAAACCAAATGCTTGGGACTCGATAAAATCTCCATTTAGGTTATAATTATCGATAGACTCTAAAATCAAATTATTAAAATCAGTTAAATAATTTTTAATACTTTGGATTAAAAAAGAATTTTTTCTTCCTCCACCACAAATTAAATATCTACTATTAATTTTTTTTTCATTTCGATTGATAAATTTTATACCCTCGGCAATTAAAAAGGCTGTAAAATTAGTGATAGTTGCACAACCGTCTTCAAAAGATAAACCTCTTGCAAAAGAAATATCAAAATCTTTCACATCTAGAGAATTACTATAAGAATTTATATTAAAATTTTCTATTGTCTGATTTAATAAATTTTTATCAATTTTTCCTGATTTAGCTATTGAACCATTTTCATCAAATCTTTTATTGGAATTTTCTCTGATCCAATTATCTATTAAACAATTTCCTGGTCCTATATCGTATGCTTCAATATTATCAATCATTTGACTATCTTTTGAGTTCATTTTTGTAATATTTGAAATTCCTCCGATATTTAAAATATTTATTGGGTCTTCAATGTGATTTTTATTGTTGATATGATGTGCAATTAAACTATGAAAAATAGGTGTTAATGGGGCTCCCTGACCTCCATTTTTCAAATCTTGTTGTCTAAAGTCATAAACTACTTTTTTTCTTGTTAATTGAGATAATAATCTTCCATCACCAAGCTGTCTGGAAATTTTTTGACTTGAGTTATGATAAATGGTTTGACCATGAAATCCAATCAGATCAATATTATTTTTATAATTAGAGATAATACTATTAACTATCTCACTTTGAAAAATTGTTAATTCTTTTTCTAAGGTAGCTAGTTTATTTGAATGAGTATTCAAATCATCTTTAACTAGAACCATATTTCTTAAATTAACTAATTTTTTATACAGTTTTTCATCAAATTCATAATATTTATCTAAAATATTTTCAAAATGATTGAAGCCATCTGATCTAATTATTGATGCATCTACGCCATCCATTGATGTACCGCTCATTAAACCTATAACTGTATAAATTTTATTCTCCATTGTTATTTTTTTTTAATTAAATTTGTATATTGTGCAATTATAGACTTATGAATAAATTTTTAAAAGAATTTAAAGATAGAGGTTTCTTCTATCAATGCACCAATGAAAAAGAATTATCTCAATTATTAGATAAAGAGTCTATCAAGGCTTATATAGGTTTTGATTGTACAGCTGAAAGTTTACATGTTGGCAGCTTACTTCAAATAATGTGTTTAAGATTATTACAAAAGAATGGACATCGTCCTATAGTGCTTTTAGGTGGAGGAACTACACGGATTGGAGATCCATCAGGAAAAGATAAAACTAGAAAAATTTTAGAGGAGGAAGAAATAGAAAAAAATATTAAAAATATTCAAAATATACTTAAAAAATTTTTAGATAACGATAATCCTAAAACCAAACCAATATTTTTAAATAACTATTCCTGGTTAAAGAATTTAAACTATATTTCATTTTTAAGAGATATTGGTAGGCACTTTACTATTAACAAAATGCTAACATTCGAGAGTGTAAAAACTAGACTTGATAGAGAGCAATCGCTTAGCTATATGGAATTTAATTATATGATATTACAAGCTTATGATTTCTTAGAACTTAATAAAAATGAAAATTGTGTTTTACAAATTGGCGGATCAGATCAATGGGGCAATATTGTAAATGGGGTTGAGCTGATTAAAAGATACTCTAATAATCAATGTTACGGATTAACAACACCCTTAATCACTTTGGCCTCTGGGGCTAAAATGGGAAAAACAGAAAATGGTGCTATCTGGTTAGATAAAAAGTTTCTTTCAGCTTATGACTATTGGCAGTTTTGGAGAAATATTGATGATAGAGATGTAATTAAATTTTTAAAAATTTTCACTGATATTGAAATTAAGGATATCGAAAAAATTAAAAATAATGACATTAATGATTTAAAAATATTACTGGCAAATAAAACCACCGCTATGTTGCACGGAGAAAAAGCGGCTGAAGAGTCTGAAAATATCGCTAAAGAGGCTTTTTCAACAACCAACTCGGGCTCAAATCTTCCTTCCGTTCAAGTTACAATTAAGAATTTAGATAAAAAAATTAATATTGTTGACCTTATTATTCTATCTAAATTAGAAAACTCTAAGAGTGAAATTAGACGCCTTATCAGTGGAAACGCCATCAAAATTAACAATACGTTAATTTCAGATGAAAAATTAATAATAAACAAGCAATTATTTAAAGAAAATTTCCTTAAACTTTCTATTGGAAAAAAAAGACATGTTAAAATTGAGCTTATTTAGTTTGTTTTAATTTTTCCAAAGTTCTTGTGATGAATCTAGGAGTAAGAGTTTTAATAGGATTTACAGTGGTATCTAAATTTTTAGGAGGACCTTTAATTTTAAAACTCACACCAAAAATTCCCTCACCTATTTGCGAACCTACTAAAATTTTTCCTAATATTGGAATGTAACCAATTACTTTATTAATCGTTGCTGCTGGCACCAAAGTACCACTTAAACTTATAAGTTTTTGCTTTTCAACATATCCATCCATCAGCACTGAAATTGAGGGACCTATTGCGTATAATTCATTAATGGTCATAAGACTTCCTTTATTTTCAAAGTTCATCTCCAGCTCTTTAAATCTAATACCTTCTCCACTTAATAAATCTGAAATTCCCTGAAGAGAGGCTAGAGTTAAAAGCTTAGTCAAAGCGGGTAACTCATTAAGTTTAAAATCATAGATAATCAATTTTGATGTTGAAATATCATTTGATTTTATAGAAGAAAAATCAAGGGAGCCGCCTTCAAAACCTTTGATAAATTTATATCGCTTTACAAATGGTTTGGCTTTTGCAGAAAATAAAGTAGTTACTTTTTCACCTCCGTTGTTATTTATAGTAAATTTAAAATTTGAATTGTCTTCAAAAAAAGCACTAAGATCACTGGTGTGTGCTTCGCTATCTTTGATGGAAACTTTTCCGTACAAATTTTTTAATACACTTTCGTCATCCATAAAGGCTTGATCAATTTTTAAAGTTAAAAACAGGTCCTCTTTAAAGAATTTAGATTTGGGTGGATCCTTATCCTCTAATAAATTATTTATTAAACTGGTTGCATTAAAATTTGAACCATTGATATCATAATTATTTGCTTCTTTTCTTTGGACAATTAATTGATTTTTTTTATTATAACGATCTAGATAATTTAAATTTATCAAATCAACCTTTATAAATTTAAATAAATTATCTAAAACTAAGTTTTGTACTAAAATTTTATTATTTTTTTCAGTAATATTTAATTTATTAAAAATAATATTCTTATTTTTTTCAAAACTACCCTCTACCAACAATTTGGCTTCTGCTTTTTTTTCTTTTTGATAATTTAAAAAATCAATTTCAAATAAATTTTGACTTAGAGTTAAATTAGTTTCAAATTTATAATTATTTTTTTTATTTGAAATTAAGTAAATTATTTCATCATAGTCATTTTGAATTTTTATTTTACCTGTTCCCTTTATAGAAAAGGTTTCCTCTAAATAATTAATTTCAATTTGATGGTTTTTTAAATTTATTTGATCAGCAATATCTGGGAAAAAATCAACTAAATATTGATTTTTCTTTAAATTGAGTTCATTTAACTGAATTTTGGAATTAAGATTAATCGCTTCACCATTTTTTGAAAAAACATAATCAATCTTGTCTATTTCTTTTTCTAATTTTAGATCACCAGATCCTTTGATAGACAAATTATCACCCTGATAATTTAATACAATATTATGATTTGTTAAACTTATATCCTCACTTTTATCAAAAATTAAATTTGAAATAAAAATTGGCTTTTTATAAACCATTTCATTGACTGTTATTTCAGATTTTAAATTTAAATTTGTAAATTTAAATTCATTATTTAAATTAAATGAAAAATTATTGATTGAACTAAAACTAATCTTTTTAAAATTTAGGTTTAGATTTTGCAAATTGATTATATTATCAACATAATCTTTATTGATATTTAATATTTCATTTTTAATTTTTCCCTCAAAAAAGAAATCATTGATATTATTTGTGACCTTAAGCTCTTCTGATAAAAATCTTTTTCCATTTAATGAGAAATTTATATTTTGAAAATTATAAAATTCATTCTTTAAATTAAAAAAAAAGTTAATTTTTGTTAATTTGTACCTTTCGAATAAATCAATACTGCCATCTTTTAGATTGCCACTAATTTTATAATCATCAATAATTTTTCCATTTTCATCAAAATTTATTTGGACATCCACAATCAAAAACCCATTTAAAGGATTATTCTTTAATAAATCTAACTCTGGTCTATCTTTAATAACTTGCAGAAATTCCCTGAGATCAATTAAATTTATTGATTTTGTTGAAATTTGCAAACTTGTTGATGCTAAATTTTTTTTGATCAACGAGACTAACGAAATTTGTGTATTTATTTTTTCAAGTTCGATTGTGTTGTTTTTATATTTTATTTTTGGTCCAAGGGATTTGGCGTTAATTTTAAATTTTAGAGGATCAAAAATTATTTTTACTTTTTTTAATTCAAGATCCAAATTTTTATCAATTTTATAAATATTTTCTTTGATTTGATTATTAAATAAATTAGTTTCAAAACCTATCAAACTAAAGTAGCCAATTATTGAGCCTAAAATTAGAATAATTAAAAAAGATGCTATAGTGATAAATCTTTTCATTTAATTTGATAGAGAGATTGTTCTAAAAATTCATCTATTTGTCCTTCCAAAACTTTTTCAGGACTTGTGCTTTCAAAATTTGTTCTATTATCTTTTACTAATCTATAGGGTTGTAAAACATATGATCTTATTTGGTGTCCCCATCCAATTTCGGATTTAGTTTCCTCATAATTTTGATTGGCTTGTTCCTTTTTTTTCATTTCATAATCATAAAGTCTTGCTTTAAGCATATTCATGCAAGTTTCTTTATTTTTGTGTTGCGATCTTTGATTTTGGCATTGTACAACAATTTTCGTTGGAATATGAGTTATTCTAACGGCACTATCGGTAGTATTAACGTGCTGTCCTCCTGCTCCGCTTGATCGATAAGTATCAATTCTTAAATCTTTTTCTAAAACCTCTATATTAATGTTTTCATCGATCACAGGATAGACCCATACACTAGCAAAACTAGTATGCCTTCGTGCTCCAGAGTCAAAAGGCGAAATTCTGACTAATCGATGAATTCCAGACTCATTTTTTAACCAACCAAATACATAATCGCCCTCTATTTTGATTGTTGAAGATTTGACCCCTGCTTCATCTCCTCTATGCTCACTTATTAAATCTGACTTAAACTTTTTATGATCAGCCCACTTGAGATACATTTTTCTCAACATATCTGCCCAATCTTGACTCTCAGTGCCACCGGCACCAGCATGAATTTCGATATAACAGTCTAAAGAATCCGACTCCTTAGATAAGAAACATTTAATTTCATTGTTTTTTACAATTTTTTTTAAATCTTTAATATTTTCTATAACCTCATTTTGAACAGACAAATTATTTTCTTTATTGGCTAGTTCATGCAAATCGTCTAGGTCTTTTAATTGTTGATTTGAATTTTCAAAAGAATTAATTAATTCTTCAAATAATTTTTTTTCTTTAATAATATTTTTTGATAAATTTTTGTCTTGCCAAAAATTTATATCAGCCATTTTTTTATTGTGATCTTGTAACTTTAAATAAATATTATTTTTTTCAAAGATACTCCTTAATCCTAATATTAATTTTTTCTAATTCCTGTTTGATATTTAAATATTTATTATCCATTAATAAAACTTGAAAATATTGCTGTTATCTAACCGATCGTTTTTTAAATTTAAAATCTGCCCCTCATTAATATCTGTTGTTTTATAAACCTCGACAATTTTATTTTTTGTATTATTTTCAGCCTTTTGTCCTGTATTTAAATCAATCATCATCATAACTGTTTCATCAGGAACTTTAAATGGTCTTGCATCAGACTTTTGAACAACCTCCGAAACAAATTTTTTAAAAATCGGTAAGGCAGTTCTTGCGCCTGTTTCATTCTTACCTAATGATGCAGGATTATCGTTTCCAACATAAACTCCAATTAGTAAATTTGAGGTAAATCCTATAAACCAGGTATCGATATTGTCATTGGTGGTTCCAGTTTTACCTGCTAAATTAAGATTTAAGTCTTTTAAATTTTTTCCAGTTCCTCTTTGTGTTGCCCCCTCAAGTATCGAACTTATTTGATAAGCGGTTTGAGGAGAGATCATCTGCTTGTAATCATCCATTATTTCTGGATAATCGTAGCTTGAAAAAGAGATTAAATCACAATTGATACATTTTCTTTGATAATTATTAAAAATTGTATTCCCTTCACTGTCCTGAATTCTATCAATTAATATGGGCTCAACTAATTTACCTCCATTAACAAAAGATGCATAAGCATTGGTTAATTTTAGAAGAGTAGTTTCTCCTGAGCCTAAAGAAATGGATATCAATTCATCTGGATTGTCATAAATACCCATTTCTTTACTAAATTTTGCAATTTTATCTGGTCCTAAATTTTGGGCAATTCGAACTGTCATTAAGTTTCTAGAATTTTCCAAACCAGATCTTAAAGTTGATAATCCATAAAATTCTTTACCGTAATTTTCTGGTTTCCACATTTTTAAACCTGGACCTTGATCTATAACTATAGGAGCATCTAAAACTAACGAAGAAGGATTATAACCATTTTCTAAAGCTAATGCATAAACAAATGGTTTAAATGCAGAACCAGGTTGCCTTAGGGCTTGGGTTGCTCTGTTAAATTCGCTTTTTTTAAAACTAAAACCGCCAGCTAAAGCTAACACTCTTCCTGTATAAGGATCCATTACAACAATTGCACCCTCGGTCTGTGGTAATTGTCTTAACGCAAATTTGTTGTCTTGAATTTTTTCTACATAAATAATATCGCCTATTTTTAATAAATTTTTTAATTCTTTGTTAGTCCAAGAAGTATTCTCGTATTCAATTTTTCCTGTAAAGCCATCTTCAGTTTCAATTACTACTGAAAATTGATCAATTTTTTTAACAATTGCAATTTTCCATTTTATGGAATTCTCCAATTTAAATTTTTCTAAATCATTAAACCAATTGTTTGAATATTCTTTATTTTCTAATGCACCTCGCCAACCTTTTCTTTTATCATATTCAATTAAACCAGCCCTCAATGCTGACGTTGCAACTCTCTGTAATTCTAAATTAATTGGTGTATTAATATTAAGTCCTTCTTTATAAGTTTTGTCGTAAGAGAGTTTTTCTATTATATTTTTTCTAACATCTTCAACATAATACTGCGCATCTTCTAAATAAACTTTTTCTAATTTATTTAAATTAATTTTTGTTTTTAACAATTCTTCATATGTTGCATAGTCTATATAATTATTATCTAATAAATTTTTTAAAACTATATCTCTTCTGGATTTAGCTGTATCAATATCTCGATATGGATTATATTTACTTGGCGCTCTTGGAAGAGCAGCTAGCAAAGCAGCTTCAGCATAATTTAATTCTTCAATAGATTTATCAAAATATTCTAAGCTAGCAGCCGCAACCCCATAAGCGCCACTTCCAAGATAAATTTGATTTAAATAAAGCTCTAAAATTCTCTCTTTTGATAGTGCTCGTTCAATCCTTAGTGCAAGTATTGCCTCTTTAATTTTTCTTTTAAAACTTAGCTCATTGGTTAATAAAAAGTTTTTTGCTACTTGTTGAGTAATTGTCGACCCACCCTCAAGTCTTTTTGATGTTTTTAGATTGGAAATATTGTTTTTAATTGCTCTAAATATCCCTCTTATATCAACTCCCGAATGAGAAAAAAAATTTTTATCCTCAGCTGACAAAAAAGCATT
This sequence comes from Alphaproteobacteria bacterium, assembly GCA_016870175.1. Taxonomy (GTDB): domain Bacteria; phylum Pseudomonadota; class Alphaproteobacteria; order Pelagibacterales; family Pelagibacteraceae; genus Pelagibacter; species Pelagibacter malawiensis. The sequence goes on along the minus strand of VGCG01000009.1, from coordinate 376 downwards.
AATTACATTTTTAGGGATAGAATTATATGGAACAAAAATTCTCTTTTCTGTTGAAAAATCAGCTACAAGCTCTCCATTTCCAGAGTAAACTTTACTTGATACTGGCAGTTTATAATTTTTTAAAAATTTATAGTCAGGTATGCTGTTAGAAAAAATTAATAAAATAATTAAAATAGATAAAAAACTAATAAGCAAAAAAACACCTAATTTAGTTGATATATTTTTTAATAAACTATTTTCTATTTTCATAGGTCATATATCTGGTGATTTATTTACAATTTTTATACTCATTTTGTTTCCATTATATCAGAGAATTTGTTAAAGATAAGGCACTACAATTATACAGAATTTAATAAAATAAAAAAAATGAAACAAT
>VGCG01000008.1 GCA_016870175.1 Alphaproteobacteria bacterium | reverse complement strand
TAGGGGTTGAAAAAAAAATTAGAGGAAGAGTTAAAACTCAAATGGAGAAAACTCAAAGAGAATATTATTTAAATGAACAATTAAAAGCTATCCAAAAAGAACTAGGTGAAATAGAGGATGGCAAAGATGAAAGCAGTAGTTTAAATAAATTAATCCTAAAAGCTAAAATGCCTAAAAATATTGAAAATAAATGCATGCAAGAGCTTAAAAAATTAAAAAACATGAGCCCGATGTCTGCTGAGGCAACAGTAGTTAGAAATTACCTGGACTGGATGGTTGAATTACCTTGGTATAAGAAAAGTGAGACTGACATAGATTTAGCTAAAGCTTTAAGTGTTTTAGACGGCGACCACTTTGGTTTAGAAAAAGTTAAAGAGCGAATTATAGAGTTTCTTGCAGTTCAAAAAAGAATGGAAAAAATTAAAGGACCTATTTTATGCTTGGTTGGACCACCTGGAGTTGGCAAAACTTCTTTGGGAAAATCAATTGCAAAAGCAACGAATAGAGAATTTGTGAGAATGTCTGTAGGTGGAATGAGAGATGAAGCTGAAATCAGGGGTCACAGAAGAACATATATAGGCTCTTTACCAGGAAAAATTATTCAAATGATGAAAAAAGCTGGAACTAAAAATCCATTAATTTTATTAGATGAAATTGATAAAATTGGAAATGATTACAGAGGTGATCCATCTTCAGCTCTTTTAGAAGCTTTAGATCCTGAACAAAACTCAACTTTCAATGATCATTATCTGGAAGTAGATTATGACCTTTCAGATGTAATGTTTGTAACTACTGCAAATACTCTTAATATTTTACCACCATTGTTAGATAGAATGGAAGTAATTAGATTACCAGGTTATACAGAAGATGAAAAGATTAGTATTGCTAACAAGTTTCTTTTGCCAAAACAAATTAAAGACAATGGTGTTAAAGAAAATGAGATGAAAATGGATGAAGATATTATCAAAGAAATTATTAGAAGTTATACCAAAGAGTCTGGAGTAAGAAATTTAGAGAGAGAAATTTCAAAGATAGCAAGAAAAGTTGTTAAAAAAATAGTGTCAGCTGAGCAAAAAGAAGTTGTCGTTAATAATAAAAACTTGCATGACTTTCTTGGTATACCAAAGTTTAAATTTGGTGAGTTAGAAGCCGAGGACAAGATTGGTATTGCAACAGGTTTAGCTTGGACTGAGTATGGTGGTGAAATTTTAAAAATCGAGACAGTAACTATGCCAGGCAAAGGACGAATGCAGATCACTGGTAAATTAGGTGAAGTAATGCAAGAGTCTGTTAAAGCTGCAAAATCATTTGTTAGATCTAAATGTTTAACATATGGAATCATTCCTCCATTATTTGAAAAAAGTGATTTTCACATTCACGTTCCTGAAGGAGCAACACCAAAAGATGGCCCATCTGCTGGTATTGGAATGGTTACTTCAATAGTATCATCAATAACAAATATCCCCGTTAGAAGAGACATTGCAATGACTGGCGAGGTGACTTTAACAGGTCAAGTATTGCCAATCGGAGGTTTAAAGGAAAAATTATTAGCAGCACATAGAGCTGGGATCAAAGAAGTATTAATCCCAAAAGAAAATGAAAAAGATCTTTTTGACATGCCTAAAAAAATTTTGGATGATATTAAAATCACTACAGTCGAAAATGTAGATCAAGTTTTAAAAATCGCTTTAACTAAAGAACTTAAAAAAATAGATTGGGTAGATGTAGATCCTTCAAAAAATCAGGATAAATCCCAAGCTAGTATTCAATAATATCTAATTTACTTTAATCTTTCCTTAATGTAATAGTAGCCCATAATTTATGGGGGCGGTTAGCTCAGTTGGTAGAGCATCTCGTTTACACCGAGGGGGTCAAAGGTTCGAGTCCTTTACTGCCCACCAATATTAGAATAAAAGTGGGGGTGTAGCTCAGTTGGTTAGAGCGATCGCCTGTCACGCGATAGGTCGAGGGTTCGAGTCCCTTCACTCCCGCCACTTTAAACTTTTGGCTAAATTCCAAGTTAATATGGGTTGAAATGTGACCTATGTGTCCTTCAACATAGACTAAAAAATGATATATAGACCTAAATGTTAAATGAATTTTTAAAAGATTATCTATCTATTATTATATTTTTAATAGTGGCTTTAGGTTTAAGCTGCCTATTTATTTTTATAAATTTTGTTTTTTCTCCAAAAAAACCTGACCCGGAAAAACTTTCAGCTTATGAATGTGGTTTTGAACCATTTCAAGACTCTAGAATAGAATTTGACGTAAGATTCTACCTGGTGGCGATATTATTTATTATTTTTGATTTAGAAATTGCTTTTCTATTTCCATGGGCAATATCTTTAGGCAATATTGGATTGTTTGGATTTTGTTCAATGATGATTTTTTTATTCATTCTAGCCGTGGGTTTTATTTATGAATGGAAAAAAGGTGCCCTTGACTGGGAATAAAATATTAAATGAATAATAAAATTGATCAAGTCCCTGAGGAGTTTAAAGAGTTAGCTAAGGATTTTAGTAAAAACGGTTTTATTACAACATCCTTAGATAATTTAATTAATTGGTCTAGAACAGGTTCTTTGCATTGGATGACTTTTGGATTGGCATGTTGTGCAGTAGAAATGATGCAAACTGCCATGCCAAGATATGACCTTGAAAGATTTGGTGCCGCGCCAAGAGGATCTCCAAGACAATCTGATGTAATGATAGTTGCTGGCACTTTAACTAATAAAATGGCTCCAGCGTTAAGAAAAGTTTATGATCAAATGCCAGAACCAAGATATGTTATTTCTATGGGAAGTTGTGCTAACGGTGGTGGGTATTATCATTATTCTTATTCAGTAGTCAGAGGTTGTGATCGAATTGTACCAGTTGATATTTATGTTCCTGGATGTCCCCCTTCAGCAGAAGCCCTTTTGTATGGTATTTTACAGCTTCAAAAAAAAATTAGAAACAAAGGTTCCTTTGTTAGATAAATATGAATACTTTACAAGATTTAGAAAAAAAAATTAATTCTGAACTTACCACAAAAATAAAAAGCACCGTAATCAAGCATAATCAACTTTATATTCAAATTGAAAAAGAGAACTTAATTGATGTTACTTTATTTATAAAAACAAATAAGGATACTAAATTCAGACAAATAATAGATATTACTGCTGTGGACTATCCTGAAAATACTAAAAGATTTAAAATTGTTTATTTATTTTTAAGCCACGAATATAATCAAAGAATTATCCTGAGTTATTTGATTGGAGAACAGGAAATTGTTCCCTCTTTAACAAGTATATATCCTGGTGCAAACTGGATGGAACGTGAAGTTTTTGATATGTATGGTGTTAATTTTAAAAATCACCCAGATCTAAGAAGAATATTAACTGACTATAATTTTGAAGGACATCCATTAAGAAAAGATTTTCCATTAACTGGATATACAGAAGTAAGATATAGCGAGGATCAAAAAAAAGTTATTAGTGAACCGGTTAAATTGGAGCAAAATTACAGAAATTTTGATTATGAAAGTCCTTGGGAAGGAACAAAGTACATTAAAGAAGAACTAGAAAATAATGACAAAAAAAACTAAAAATCTTAATTTAAATTTTGGGCCACAACATCCTGCTGCACATGGCGTCTTACGTTTAATATTGGAGTTGGATGGTGAGGTAGTTGAAAAGGCCGATCCACATATAGGATTATTGCATCGTGGTACTGAAAAATTAATTGAAAATAAAACTTATATGCAGGCCGTTCCTTATTTTGATCGTTTGGATTATGTAGCTCCCATGAATCAAGAACATGCGTTTGCTCTTGCAATTGAAAAAATTCTTAATATTGAGGTACCAATTAGAGCTAAATACATAAGAGTTATGTTTTGTGAAATAGGAAGAATTCTTAGTCACTTATTAAATATTACCACACAAGCTTTAGATGTTGGTGCGTTAACCCCATCTTTATGGGGTTTTGAAGAAAGAGAAACATTAATGACTTTTTATGAAAGAGCATCGGGATCAAGATTGCACGCCAATTATTTTAGAGCAGGTGGAGTTCATCAAGATTTACCCTTAGGTTTAGCTGAAGATATTTATAAATTTTGTGAAAAATTTCCTAAAATTATAAATGATTTAGAGAACTTGTTAACTGACAATAGAATATTTAAACAGCGAAATGTAGATATAGGAATTGTTACTAAAGATGATGCCTTAGATTATTCTTTTACAGGAGTAATGATTAGAGGATCAGGTATCTCGTGGGATTTAAGAAAAGCCCAACCTTATGACTGTTATGAAGAGTTAGATTTTCAAATTCCAGTTGGTAAAAATGGTGATTGTTATGATCGATATTTATGTAGAATTGAAGAAATGAAAGAGAGCACTAAAATTATTAAACAATGTTTAGCTAAAATGACGAGTGGTCCAATTAAATCATTAAATGGAAAAATTAGTCCACCTTCAAAAAAAGAAATCAAACAATCAATGGAAGCGCTAATTCATCATTTCAAACTTTTTACAGAGGGTTATCGCGTTACTAGTGATGAAATATATACATCAGTAGAAGCTCCAAAAGGTGAGTTCGGTGTTTATTTAATTTCTGATGGATCAAGCAAACCGTACAAATGTAAGATAAGAGCACCAGGTTTTTCTCATTTACAATCTATGGATTATTTAATTAAAGGTCATATGCTAGCTGATGTACCCGCTGTGCTTGGTTCTTTAGACATAGTTTTTGGAGAGGTGGATAGATGACTCTGAGAAAAATTTCAAAGGATCAACCTGAACATTTTGAATTCAGCAAAGAAAATTTAGAAGAGGCTAAAATGATAGTAGAAAAATACCCAAAAGGTAAACAGCAAAGTGCTGTAATGTCTCTACTTTATATAGCCCAAAAACAAAATGATAATTGGATTCCATTATCAGCGATGAAATATATTGGTAAACTTTTAGAAATGCCTTATATGAGAGTTTATGAAGTAGCAACTTTCTACTCTATGTACAATTTATCACCAGTTGGAAAATACTTTATTCAAGTTTGTACAACAACACCTTGCATGATCAGAGGTGCGTATGAAATAGTAGAGGCATGTAAAGAAAAAATTTCTAAAAATGAAAATGAATTAGTCCATGAAAAAAATTCCTCATGGACAGAAGTTGAATGTTTAGGTGCTTGTATAAATGCACCAATGATGCAAATAAATGATAGTTATTACGAGGATTTAGATAAAGAAAAAGTATTAAAAATATTAGACCAAGTAATTTCAGATAAAATGCCAAAAGCTGGATCCTATAGAGGTCGATTAAATTCAGAACCAGAAAATAATAGAAAAACTTTATTGGATATAAAAAATGCTTAAAGACAAAGACAGAATATTTAAAAATTTGTATAACGATAATGGTATTGATTTAATATCTGCTAAAAAAAGAGGTGACTGGATTAATACAAAAGATTTAATTGCAAAAGGGAAAAAGTGGATAATAGATGAAATAAAACTTTCAGAATTAAGAGGCAGAGGAGGAGCCGGTTTCCCCACAGGTTTAAAATGGTCTTTTGCTCCGAAAGAAGTAGGCTCAAGACCTCATTATTTAGTTATTAACGCAGACGAGTCAGAACCTGGTACTTGCAAGGATAGAGATATCTTAAGATTCGAACCTCACAAATTATTAGAAGGATGTTTGATTGCTTCTTATGCGGTGAATGCTCATGTTTGTTATATTTATGTCAGAGGTGAATATTATAATGAGGGACAAAAATTACAAAGTTCAATAAATGAAGCATATGAAAATAATTTAATTGGAAAAAACGCGTGTGGAACTGGCTGGGATTTTGATATTTATATACATTATGGTGCTGGTGCATATATTTGTGGTGAAGAGACAGCTCTTTTAGAGAGTCTAGAAGGTAAAAAAGGACAACCAAGATTAAAGCCGCCATTTCCTGCACTTATAGGACTCTATGGTTGTCCAACAATTATTAATAATGTTGAAACGATAGCAATTGTTCCTACTATTTTAAGAAGAGGAGGTGATTGGTTTTCTAAAATAGGTAGGTCAAAAAATACTGGAACTAAAATTTTTTGTATTTCAGGAAACGTAAATTACCCATGTAATGTTGAGGAAGAAATGGGAATTTCATTAAAAGAGTTAATTGAAACACACGCTGGAGGTGTTGTAGGTGGATGGGACAATTTACAAGCAGTTATTCCGGGAGGCTCATCGATGCCTTTATTACCAAAAAATGTTTGTGATACAATTACAATGGATTTTGACTCTCTAGTTGCTGAAAAAAGTGGTTTAGGAACAGCAGGTATTGTGGTTATAAACAAAGATCAGGATATTATTAAGTGTATGGCAAGAATTGCAAGATTTTATAAACACGAGAGTTGTGGACAGTGTTCACCTTGCAGAGAAGGTTCTGGCTGGATGTGGCGAATGCTTGAGAGAATGGCAAAAGGTGAGGCTTCAAGAGATGAGTTTACAATGCTGATGGATGTAACAAAGCAAATTGAAGGCCATACAATTTGTGCATTTGGTGAAGGATGTTCCTGGCCAGTCCAAGGGTTATTAAAACACTTTAAAAAAGAAATTGAAGAGAGGAATAACTTTAATCCAGCTTTTAAGAAAGAAAGAGAGATTCCTTATTTAGTTGATCAACACTTATTAGATAAATAAATGCTTAATTTAAAAGTTAATGATATTGATTTAGAAGTAGAGGAAGGCTTAACAGTTCTTCAGGCTTGTGAAAAAGCTGGAGTAGAAATTCCACGATTTTGTTATCATGAAAAATTATCTATAGCAGGCAATTGCCGAATGTGTTTGGTCGAAATTGAAAACTCTCCAAAACCTATAGCCTCATGTGCAATGCCAGCTACTAATGGAATGAATATTAAAACTAATACGCAAAAAGTAGAAAAGGCTAGAGCTGGTGTCATGGAATTTTTGCTTGCTAATCATCCATTGGATTGTCCAGTTTGTGATCAAGGTGGTGAATGTGACCTTCAAGATCAATCTATGTATTATGGGTTAGACAAATCTAGATTTAAGGAAAATAAGAGAGTTGTTCCAGATAAAAATATGGGGCCATTGATAAAAACTCAAATGACAAGATGCATTCATTGTACAAGATGCATAAGATTTGCAACCGAAATCGCTGGTGTTCCAGAATTAGGAACTATAGGCAGAGGCGAAGATATGCAAATTACAACCTATTTAGAACAATCAATACAATCTGAGTTATCTGGAAATCTAGTTGATCTTTGTCCAGTAGGAGCATTAACATCTAAACCTTATGTTTTTGAAGCAAGACCATGGGAATTAAAAAAGACAGAAACAATTGATGTTATGGATGCTGTTGGATCAAATATTAGAGTAGACACTTATGGTTGGGAAGTAAAAAGAATTTTACCACTGATAAACGAAGATGTTAATGAAGAATGGATATCTGATAAAACAAGATATGCTTACGACGGTCTTTTAAATCAGAGGTTGGATACACCATATATTAAATATAACAACAAATTTGAAAAAGCTTCTTGGAAAGAAGTTTTTAAGATTATTAAATCAAGAATAGAAAATACATCTAAAGATAAAATATGTGGATTTGTCGGAGATCTTACAAATATGGAAACCTCATACATATTTAGAGAATTTTTTAATCGTATTATTGAAAATAACAATTATGAGTCAAGATCAAGAGATAAGTTTTTAGATTTTAGCAATAGAAAAAATTATTTATTTAATTCAACTATTAGTGGGATTGAACAAGCTGATTTAATATTTTTAATTGGTGCAAATCCAAGATATGAAGCAACAATTTTAAATGCGAGAATTAGAAAAGCTTATTCAAGTAAGCGTACCAAAATTTTTTCTTTAAATGATGTTGGTGATTTAACATATCCTTACGAGGCTTTAAACGGTCAAATTCAAACCATTAAAGATTTAATTGAGGGTAAAAATAATATTTCGCAAGAATTAATTAATGCTCAAAAACCTATAGTTATTTTAGGAGAGTCTCTAATGAGTTCTAAATCTGCAAGTTACGTATTTTATTCAATAAAAGAATTTTTAATGAAAAATAATAAAATTACTGATGACTGGAACTCTTTTAATGTTTTAAGTAATGATGCATCTACAGTAGGAAATTATGATTTAAATATTTTTAAAGAGGATATTAATTTAATTGTAGATTTAAAAAAACATAAGTTTGATATTTTATATCTTGTAGGTCAAGATAATTTAAATTTTGAAAAAAAGAGTGAATTTATTATTTACCAAGGGAGCCATGGTGACAAAGGTGCAGAAATTGCTGATGTTATTTTACCAGGTTCTGCTTATACAGAGCAAAATGGATATTTTACAAACTTGGAGGGTAGACTACAAAAAGCTCATAAAGCATCTTATCCACCAGGAGAAGCAAAAGAAGATTGGCAAATTATTAATGAACTAGCTGAATTTATAAGCAAAAAGAGACTTTTTAAAGATAAGGATGAATTAGAAAGTAGCATGTTAAATTTTTTAAATCTTAAAAACGAAAATCTTACAAATAAAAAATTTGTAACACCAGTTACTTTTGTAAATGAAAATTTAAATATTCAAACTAAAAATTATTATTTCTCAAATGTAATTGCTAGAGCATCAAAGACGATGCTTGATTGTAATAATTCAAAAATTAAGTTTGAGTCAACTGGAACTAACGGTTAAAAATGGGAAATTGGAATATTATTTTTCATGAGATATATAAGATTTTATTTCTTATAATTCCTGTTTTGGTATCTATTGCTTTAATTGTTTGGTTGGATAGAAGGGTTTGGGCATTCGTTCAAAAAAGACAAGGGCCTAATGTAGTTGGGCCATTTGGTTTGCTCCAAACTTTAGCTGACGCATTGAAATATATTTTTAAAGAAATTATTATTCCCTCAGGCTCAAACAAAATTATTTTTATTTTAGCCCCAATAATTACTATGACTTTGGCATTAATCTCTTGGGCAGTAATACCATTTAGTGCCACACAAGTATTAGCAGATATTAATGTTGGAATACTTTATATATTTGCTGTTTCTTCATTAAGTGTTTATGGAATTATTATAGGTGGGTGGGCTTCGAATTCCAAATATCCTTTTTTAGGAGCAATTAGATCTGCTGCTCAAATGGTATCCTATGAGGTTTCAATTGGTATAATAATAATCAATGTATTGTTATGTGTTGGTTCACTTAATTTAAACGATATAGTTATTTCTCAGCAAAACTTGTGGTACATAGTGCCATTATTTCCAATGTTCGTAATTTTTTTCATTTCAGCGTTAGCTGAAACAAATAGACCTCCATTTGATTTACCTGAAGCTGAAGCTGAATTAGTTGCTGGTTATCAAACAGAATATTCAGGAATGATGTATGCAATGTTTTGGTTAGGAGAATATGCAAATATTTTACTAATGTGTGCTTTAGGTTCAATTTTGTTTTTGGGTGGATGGTTATCGCCAATAGATCTTTATCCGTTTAACTTGATACCAGGTTTTGTTTGGTTGATATTTAAAATTTTGTTACTATTTATTTTATTTGCGCTAGTTAAAGCAACTGTTCCAAGATATAGATACGACCAATTAATGAGACTCGGATGGAAATTATTTTTACCATTGTCTTTAATATGGGTTGTTTTAACCGCGAGTTATCTGTTCTATTTTAATCTTTTACCAGTTAATTAATAATGAGAATTTCTAGATTTTTTAAAACTATATTTATGTTAGATTTTATCAGAGGTTTATTAATTGCTATAAAAGAAATTTTTAAAACAAAAAAAACAATAAACTATCCATTTGAAAAAGGTAAAATTAGTTCAAGATTTAGAGGCGAACATGCTCTTCGTAGATATCCCAATGGTGAAGAGAGATGTATCGCATGCAAATTATGTGAAGCCGTTTGTCCTGCTCAGGCTATAACAATAGAGTCATCTGAAAGAGAAGATGGAAGTAGAAAAACAACTAGATATGACATTGATATGATGAAATGTATTTATTGTGGATTATGTGAAGAGTCATGCCCTGTTGATGCTATAGTTCAAGGTCCTAATTTTGAATTTTCGAAAGAAACTAGAGAGGAACTTTATTACACTAAAGAAAAACTCCTCGACAATGGCGATAGGTGGGAAAATATTTTATCAGCAAATATTAAAGTAAATAATCCCTATAGATAATAATGATCGCTCATTCATTATTTTTTTATTTATTTGCAACTATTGCAATTGTTTCTGCAATTTTTGTAACAGTTTCTAGAAATACAATTCATTCAGTCTTTTTTTTAATTTTAGATTTTATAAGCATTTCTTGCTTGTTCATAATGATTGGTGCTGAATTTTTAGGAATGATTATGTTAATCGTTTATGTTGGTGCAGTTGCTGTATTATTTTTATTTGTGGTCATGATGTTAAATGTTACTGAACAAAAAAACCAATGGTTCACATCTGAAAAAAATTCAGGCCATATACCTATAGGTCTAATTGTAAGTGCATTAATTTTTTTTGAACTAATTATTGTAATTAGCGGCTGGAAATATAGGCCTAATTTATTTAATGCAAGTAATCTTATAATCAACGAAACAACGACCAATACTCATTCATTAGGACAAATTATTTACACTGATTATATTCATATTTTTCAATTAAGTGGTATGATTTTATTAGTATCAATGATTGGTGCGATCGTTCTAACTTTTAGGCAACGATCTGGAATTAAAAAACAAAGTTATATAAAACAAATCTCACGAGAAAGAAATGAGGGTGTTCAACTAATAGAGGTTGAGTCAAATAAAGGGGTTAAAATTGATGATTGATATTGGTTTAGGACATTATTTAACTTTGGGTACTATAATTTTTTCAATTGGTGTAATCGGAATTTTTTTAAATAGAAAAAGTATTATTGTTATTTTAATGAGCATCGAACTTATTTTGCTTGCTGTTAATATTAATTTAGTATCATTTTCAATTTTTTTAGGAGATATAGTTGGACAAGTTTTTACATTATTTATTTTAACGGTGGCAGCCGCCGAGTCTGCAATAGGTTTGGCAATAATTGTGGTTTATTATAGAAATTCAGGAACTATTCGAGTTGAAGAAATAGATCAGCTGAAAGGTTAAAATGGAAATATCCATTCTAATTCTTCCTCTACTAGCTTCTATAATATCAGGTTTATTTGGAAAATATATTGGAGATAAATACTCTGGGTATATAACCAGTTTTCTAATTTCGATATCAGCAATATTATCCGTAATTGTTTTTTACCATGTAATTTTCAATAATTATGAAAATAACATAGTAATTGCAACTTGGATAAATTCTGGATCATTATTAGTGAATTGGTCAATGAAAATTGATCCTTTATCTGCAGTGATGCTGGTAGTTGTAAATTTGGTATCATCATTAGTTCACGTTTACTCAATTGGATATATGCATCATGATCCACATAAACCAAGATTTATGTCTTATCTCTCATTATTTACTTTTTCAATGTTGATGCTGGTAACATCAGATAATTTAATTCAATTATTTTTTGGCTGGGAGGGAGTAGGCCTGTGTTCATATTTATTAATTGGTTTTTGGTTTAAGAGAGAAACTGCAAATTCCGCTGCTATCAAAGCATTTCTAGTTAATAGAGTAGGTGATTTTGGTTTAGCTGTTGGAATATTCTTAATTTTTTATCTTTTTGGTACAGTAAACTATTCAGAGGTATTTACCTTAATGCCAACAATTTTAAATCAAGAATTTTCATTTTTAGGTCTTGAGGTAAAAAAAATTGATTTAATTTGTCTTCTTTTATTTATTGGCGCTATGGGTAAGTCAGCTCAAATTTTTCTACATACTTGGTTGCCAGATGCTATGGAAGGCCCAACTCCAGTGTCAGCTTTAATTCATGCTGCAACAATGGTTACTGCTGGAGTTTTTTTAGTTGTTAGATGTTCACCAATTTATGAATATTCGCCATTCATACTAAATATAATTACCATAGTTGGCATGTCCACAGCTTTTTTTGCTGCAACAGTTGCTTTGGTTCAAACCGATATTAAAAAAATAATCGCTTATTCAACGTGTAGTCAATTAGGTTATATGTTTTTTGCTGCAGGAGTTGGTGCTTACAATGTTGCTATGTTTCATTTATTTACTCATGCTTTTTTTAAAGCTTTATTATTTTTAGGTTCTGGATCTGTTATTCATGCGTTTAAAGATGAACAAAACATAAATAATATGGGAGGTGTATTAAAAAAATTACCTTACACATATATTTTAATGGTTATAGGAACTTTGGCTTTAACCGGATTTCCTTTTTTATCTGGATTTTATTCAAAAGATGCAATTATAGAATTTGCTTATTTGAAAGGAAATACCGTTGGTTATTATGCAGCTGGTATAGGCATTTTTACTGCATTTTTAACATCTATTTATTCGTGGAGATTAATTTTTAAAACTTTCCATGGTGATTATAATAATAGGAATATCAAAATAGAAGAAACACACGAGTCTCCAATAATTATGCTGCTGCCTTTGGTATTGCTTGCTATGGGAGCTATTTTTGCTGGAATATCTTTTAAAGAGCTATTTATTGGCGAAGGAAGTGAAAATCTTTTTTGGGGAAATTCAATTAAATTTTTAAATCCGCTTAGTACTGAGCATCCTCCATTTTGGTTTCTTATTTTGACACCATCGTTGATACTTCTTGCTATTCCAATAGCTTATTATTTATTTGTTAAAAACAAATTAATACCAATAAAAATAGAGGATATTAATAAACCTCTTCATAATTTTTTATTTAATAAATGGTATTTCGATGAAATTTATGAGGTTTTATTTATTAAGTCATCAAAAATAGTTGGCTTGTTTCTATGGAAGTTTTTTGATGTAAAAATAATTGATGGACTCGGTCCTGATGGAATTTCATTATTAATTAAAAAAAGCTCGATTAAAGCAAATAAATTTCAAAGTGGATTTATTTACCAGTATGCATTTGTAATGTTACTTGGTTTTTCAGCTATGCTAACTTTTTTGATAGTCAAATAATGAATTTTCCCATTCTTTCATCTTTAATTTTATTACCAGCTATTGGATCTATATTTTTATTTTTTTCTAAAAGTAATGATAATAAAAATTTTATAGTTAAATATATTGCTTTATTCACATCTATTGTAAATTTTTTAATATCAATCTACTTATTGATTGCATTTGACTCATCAATACCTTCTTTCCAATTTGTTGAGGATAAAATTTGGATCGAGGGATTTATAAATTATAAAGTTGGTATAGACGGTATTTCTATTCTATTTATAGTTTTAACAACTTTCATATCATTGTTATGTATAATTTACTTAAATAACTCAGTCAAAACAAGATTAAGAGAATTTTTAATTGCGATCTTAATTATGGAAAGTTTTATGATAGGTGTTTTTTGTTCACTTGATCTTTTGATTTTTTATTTATTTTTTGAAGCAGGTTTAATTCCGATGTTTTTAATAATTGGTATTTGGGGAGGTCCTAAAAGAGTTTACTCAGCTTTTAAGTTTTTTTTATATACTTTGTTAGGTTCTGTTTTAATGCTTGTAGCAATTATATCCATATATTGGATTTCTGGTACAACAGACATAATAAGATTATACGAAGAAGGTATTGATCCTAAATATCAAAATCTTTTATGGTTAGCTTTTTTTAGTTCTTTTGCAGTTAAAACACCCATGTGGCCAGTTCATACTTGGTTGCCCGACGCACATGTTGAAGCTCCAACTGTTGGTTCTGTTTTGTTAGCAGCAATATTATTAAAAATGGCTGGCTATGGTTTTATAAGATTTTCTTTGGGACTTTTTCCTATTGCTTCAGAAACTTTTACACCTTTAATTTACATATTAAGTCTTGCTGCGATAATATTTACTTCTTTAATTGCCTTAATGCAGGAAGATATAAAAAAGTTAATTGCTTATTCGTCAGTAGCTCATATGGGCTATGTCACTATTGGAATTTTCACTCTAAATCAGCAAGGACTCGAGGGAAGCATACTACAGATGATTAGTCACGGCTTAGTTTCTGCTGCACTTTTTTTGTGTGTTGGAGTTATTTATGAACGTATGCATTCTAGACTGATTAGTTCGTACGGAGGTATTGTTAGTATAATTCCAAAGTATTCAGTATTTTTTATGATTTTTACATTAGCAGCTATCGGGCTTCCAGGGACATTGGGATTTGTAAGTGAATTTTTGATTTTGATGGGTTCCTTTATTGATAGTTTTTTAGTTGCATTTATCGCAAGTATAGGAGTGATACTGGGTGCTGCTTATATGCTTTGGTTGTATAAAAGAGTAGTTTTTGGAGACTTAACCAATACTGATTTAGCTAAAATGAATGATTTAAATAGCACTGAATATTTTATTTTAATTTCTTTAGCAATTCCAATTTTAGTTTTTGGTTTTTATCCTGATCCGCTAATTAATATAATCGAAGCTTCAGTCAAAAATTTAATTGAGTCACATAATTTAAATTTAATTAGCAAATATTAATGAATAATTTAAACTTAATTCTACCAGAAATTTTAATTTCATTAGCAATAATGTTTTTATTAATGCTTGGTGTATTTAAAAAAAATAGTACGGAACTCGTTTTTAATATTACATTAATTGTGTTATTTGTTACGGCAGTGATAATTTTCAATGAGGCTTTAACCATAAATAAAATTACTTTATTTAATCAAAGTATAATTATTGATTATTTGAGTTCGTATATGAAAATTGTTGCTTTAATTTCAGCTTTTCTAGTTTTAATAATTTCATCAAGTTATCTGAAAACAGTTAAAATTTTCAAGATTGAATATCCAATTTTATTTTTATGTTCTGTTCTAGGTATGATGATCATGATGAGCTCAAATGATTTAATAGTTTTTTATATGGCCTTAGAACTTCAATCTTTAGCCTTGTATGTTCTTGCAACATTCGATAGGGATCAAAAAAAATCTTCTGAAGCTGGTTTAAAATATTTTGTTTTAAGTGCTCTGTCCTCAGGTCTTTTATTATATGGATGCTCATTAATATATGGTTTTTCTGGATCAACCAATTTTAATATTATAGCCAATCAATTAAATTCAAATTCATACGCGCTCACTTTTGGTATAGTTTTTATTTTAGTTGGTTTAGCTTTTAAAATATCAGCAGTACCATTTCACATGTGGGCACCTGATGTCTACGAAGGATCACCAACTTCAGTAACTTTAATATTTACAATGGTACCTAAAATTGCAGCACTAACAGTATTTATAAGATTTTTATATATCCCATTTTTCAATCTAATTGATCAGTGGCAAATAATTATAATTTTTTTATCAATAGCATCTATGTTGTTTGGAGCAATTGCTGCTATTGGCCAAACGAATATCAAGAGACTTATTGCCTACAGTTCGATTGGCCATATGGGATACGTTTTAGCAGGATTAGCAACTGGTTCTAATGAAGGTATCCAAAGTTCTATTTTATACCTCTCAATATATATAATAATGAATTTAGGATTTTTTTCGGTTTTATTAATGTTAAAAAGAAACAATCAGTACTTTGAAGATATTAAGGATTTATCAGGATTATCTCAACATCATCCATTATTATCATTATCTTTACTATTAATTTTATTTTCATTAGCTGGAATACCGCCACTAGCAGGTTTTTTTGCTAAATTTTACGTTTTTAAGTCTGTTATAGAACAATCAATGTATTTTCTAGCAATTATAGGTTTAGTAACAACAGTTATAGCTGCTTTTTTTTACTTAAGAATTATAAAGATAATTTATTTTGATAAAGAAATCGAAAAATATGACACAGATCATATTATATGGTTAAAATTTTCATTATTGTTTTCAACAATATTAATTTTATTTTATTTTATTTATCCAAGTCAACTTGTTGAAGTAGTGGCTAAAATTAATATTATTTAATGAAGTTAAAACAATTTAATTTTAAAAAAATAAATAGCACTAATGATACTGCTATTAGAATAATTATGAGGTCAGATAATGAATTTGGAATTGTCAAATCTGAATTACAAAAAAAAGGAAGAGGACAGCAAGGTAAAAAATGGATTTCATATAAAGGCAATTTATTTTTAAGTTTCTTTTATGCATTAGAAAAAATTAATTTAAGCATAAAAAAATTAACTAAATTTAATTGTTTGTTAGTTAAAAAAGCTTTGTCAATTTATTACAAAAAAAAGATAACAGTCAAACCCCCAAATGACCTGCTAATAGGTGATAAAAAAATTTGTGGTATACTTCAAGAAATTATAAGTAAACTTGATAAAAAATATCTGATAGTAGGAATAGGAATTAACTTAAAAAAAAAGCCCATAATAAAAGATTATCCAACTACGTGTCTTTATGATGTAGTTGATAAAAAACCTTCTAAAGAGGAGATAGTTAACAGTTTAAAAAAAATATTTGAACAAAATTTGTCTCACTTTTATAGATAAATTTTAATGAATGTTATAATAATATGTATATTCTTGGTGATGTAGGTAATACAGATACTAAATTATTTTTAGTAAACAGTAGAAATAAAATTTTAAAAAAAAAAACTTTTACTACTAAAAATATTTCTCTTAAAAAATTATCTATTATTTTTAAATATTTAGTGGTCGATTTTAATAATATTAAAAAAATATTATTTTGTAGTGTTGTTCCTGACTCTTTTAAAATAATAAAAAATTTTTTATCCAAAAAAACTCAAATTAAATGTTATGAAGTTAAATCTTTAAATTTACGATCATTATTGAAAATTCAAGTCAATTATCACCAAGTTGGTTCAGATAGAATTGTTAATGCAATAAGTTTAAAAAATAACAATGATAATTTTATTATTTTAGATTTTGGAACCGCAACTACTTTTGATGTTTTAATAAAAGACACTTATAAAGGTGGCATAATAGCACCCGGCATTAAATTATCCTTAAATACTTTAACAGATCGCGCGTCCCTTATTCCCCAAATTAATTTAAATAAGATCAAAAAAGTTATTGGTGTGGATACAATTTCAGCAGTTAGATCAGGTTTTTTTTGGGGTTATGTAGGTTTAATTAATAACCTTATTGATTTAATTAAGAAAGAGACTGGAAAGTCCTTCAAAATAGTATTTACCGGTGGATTATCTAATCTATTTAAAAATTCTATAAAAGCAAAAGTAAAATATAATAAAGAAATTACAGTAAAAGGTTTAATAAAAATTTCTAAATTGATTAAATAAAATGAAAGACGAATTATTATTTTGCCCATTAGGTGGATCTGGTGAAATCGGTATGAATATGAATTTATTTGGTTATGGTCAACCCGGAGATCATAAATGGATCATTGTTGATATCGGTGTGACTTTTGCAGATGATACGTTACCAGGTATTGATTTAATTTATCCAGACCCAGGTTTTATTATTGAAAAAAAGAATAATTTATTAGGAATTATTTTAACACACGCACATGAAGATCATATAGGTGCAATTGCTTATTTGTGGCCTCAACTAAAATGTAAAATTTTCGCAACTCCATTTACGTCATTACTTGTTAAAGAGAAATTTAAAGAAAAACATATTGATATAACAAAAGATTTAATAGTTGTTGAACTAAATGGTAAAATTTCTCTGAAACCTTTTGATGTAGAATATATTACTTTAACACATTCTATATTAGAGCCCAATGGTCTTAGAATAGAAACACCCGCTGGTGTAATATTACATACAGGTGATTGGAAAGTAGATCCGAGCCCTTTAATTGGTGAAGATATAAATATAAAGAGATTAAAAGAAATTGGCAAGGAGGGTGTTTTAGCCATGATCTGTGACTCAACGAATGTTTTTAGTGCTGGGAGATCTGGTTCTGAATTAGATGTTAGAAAAAGTTTGCTTAATATTATGAGCAGACTAAAAAAAAGAATTATTATAACCTCTTTTGCATCAAATGTTGCAAGAATGGAAACAGCATTTTATTGTGCTGAAAAAACAGGTAGAAAGATCTCTCTGGTAGGACGTTCAATGCATCGAATTTATAAAGCTGCTAGACAATGCGGATATTTAAAAAAAGTTATCGAGCCTATTGATCCAAGAGAAGCAAAAAATTTTTCAAGAGAAAAGATTGTATATTTGTGCACCGGTAGTCAAGGAGAGCAAATGGGGGCGATGATGAGAATTTCTAGCTACATTCACCCAGATGTATATATAGAACAGGGAGATGCTGTAATATTTTCTTCCAAAATTATTCCTGGAAATGAAAAAAAGTTATATAAATTGCATAATCAACTAGTAAAAGATGGAATAGAGGTAATTTCTGAAGAAACTGACTTTGTTCATGTTTCAGGACATCCTAATCGAGAAGATTTAAAAGATATGTATGAATGGATTAAACCAAAATGTGTCATCCCGGTTCATGGTGAACACAGACACATGATTGAGCATATAAATTTTGCAAAAGAAATGCAAGTTCCTTACCCACTTCAAGTACAAAATGGAGATATAGTTAAACTTTATCCAGGTGAAATTCCTGAAGTATACGATAAGGCTCCAAGTGGAAAATTATATTTAGATGGAAATATTAGTGTTGAAGAAGACTCTGAGTCAATTAAAGACAGAAAAAATTTGGGTGCCAATGGTTACTTAGAAGTTACTATTATGATTACCTCCAAGGGAAATATTCATGGTAGTCCTATATTAACTTTTAGAGGATTACCAGTTTATGATCGAGAGGAATTTATATATGGTTTAGAAGAGGAAATAGATAAAACAACAAAATCTTATAAGCTAGGGAATAAACAACAAGAATTTAATTTGATCGAGGCTCTTAAAATTGCTTGTAGAAAATTTTCAAATAATAAAATTGGAAAAAAGCCTTATACAAATATTAATCTTGTAAAAATTTAATGAGTCCCACTGGTCTAATTATAATATATATAATTATTTGGTGGATAACTTTTTTTGCTATTTTACCAATTGATGTAAATCGAATTAAAGTAATTAAAATTGATGGAGAGGACCCCGGGTCTCCAGAAAATCCAAGAATAATAAAAAAATTTATTTATTGTACGGTAATAACATCTATCATTTTCATAATAATTTATTTATTAATAAAATTTGAGTATTTAAATTTAAGAAATTTAATTAGTTAAAATGCATATATCAAAATTACTTATACCAATTTTAAAAAATAACTCCTCTGAAGCTACGATTAAATCCCATCAGTTAATGCTAAGGGTTGGGATGATAAAACAATCCTCGGCCGGTATTTATTCTTGGCTACCTCTCGGGTTAAAGATAATGAAAAAAATTGAGCAAATAGTAAGAGAAGAACAAAATAAAATAGGTGCACAAGAAATCTTAATGCCCACTATACAGCCAAGTGAAATATGGAAAGAAAGTGGTCGTTATGACGATTATGGTCAAGAAATGTTGAGAATTAAAGATCGTCAAAATAGAGATATGTTGTATGGACCTACAAATGAAGAACTAGTAACTGATATATTTCGTAGTTTAGTTAAATCATATAAATCTTTACCTCAACTACTGTACCATATTCAATGGAAATTTAGAGATGAAATGAGACCACGATTTGGAATTATGAGATGCAGAGAGTTTTATATGAAAGATGCTTATTCATTTGATCAAAATGATGAACATGCGCTTTATTCATATAATAAATTTTTTTTATCTTATTTAAAAACATTTAAAAGATTAGAACTAACAGCTATTCCAATGGCAGCAGACACTGGACCAATAGGCGGAAATCTCTCTCATGAATTCATAATTTTAGCTGAGACTGGTGAAAGTAAAATATTTGCAGATAAAAGAATTTTTGAATTAGATTATAGTGATACTTCTTTGGAAAAAAAATCACTAGAGACTCTAAGAAAAAAATATGACCAATATTATTCCGTGACTGATGAAAAATTTAATAAAAAAGAATTTGAAAAAAACGTTTCTGAGGAAAATAGATTGATAACTAAAGGTATTGAGGTTGGACATATATTTTATTTTGGTGATAAATACTCAAAACCCATGAATGCATCAGTTGATTTACCAGGTGGTATGAAACAATTTGTGAAAATGGGTTCTTATGGAATCGGTGTTTCAAGACTTGTAGCTGCAATTATCGAAGCCAAATACGATGACAAAAATGAAATTATGAAATGGCCTTTATCAGTTGCTCCTTATGATTTAGCGCTAATACCCATGTATAATAAGAATGACAATTCAGCTTTAGAAAAAGCTAATAATATTTATTTAGAATTAAAAAAAAATAACATAGATGTATTAATTGATGATAGTGATGAAAATTTTTCATCAAAGATTAAAAAAATGAATTTAATTGGTTGTCCATTTCAAATAATTATTGGCAAAAAGTCTGAAAGAGATTTTTTTGAATTTAGAGAAATAAATAAAAATACCGAAAATTTATCGCTAAATAATATAATTGAAATAATAACTAAACAAAAAAAAAATTGATTTCTATTTTAGAAAAAGAAATTACATTTAGATTTTTAAAAGCCAGAAAAAAAGATGGTTTTTTAAATGTCATATCTATTTTTTCATTTATAGGAATTAGCCTGGGTGTGGCTGTTTTAATAATTGTAATGTCAGTAATGAATGGTTTCAGAACTGAGTTAATCAATAAAATTGTGGGTTTTAATGCTCATATAAGTGTAAAGCCTTATGAAAAGGATATAGACACAAATAAATTAAATAACCCTAACTTAGTATTAATTTCTAAAAAATTAATGTTCACTAATTCTGGCGAGGCAATTATTTTTAAAAACAATTCTTCAAAAGGAATTATTTTAAGAGGATACGATAACAATGATTTCTATAAACTAGATATGATTCAGAAAAATAATTATAAGGGTAGTAATGATCAATTATTGAAAAATAATATATCAATTGGTAAAGAATTAAGTTTTAGCCTAGATCTTAAAATTGGAGATAATATCACTTTAATGTCTCCAGTAGGCATCGAGACAATTGTTGGAAATTTACCAAAACAAAAAATTTTTACTGTGATCTCTATTTTTGATAGTGGCCTAGCTGATTTTGATAACAATATTGCATTTATTAATATTGAAACATTAGAGGAGTTTTTTAATTTTAATAAAAAAGATAGATATTTAGAAGTATATTTAAAAAATCCCTCTAATATTGAGGTTCAAAAATTAAATGTTCAAAAAATTTTTGATGACGAATATGTTTATAGTTGGTCGGATATGAATAGTTCATTATTCTCTGCTTTAAAAGTTGAGAGAAATGTCATGTTTATAATATTATCATTAATTATAATAGTAGCTGCATTTAATATTATTTCTGGTTTAACTATTTTAGTAAAAAACAAGACTAAAGATATAGCAATTCTAAAATCTATCGGGATTTTAAATAAATCAATTATTAAAATATTTTTTTTAATAGGCGTTATTATTGGTACTTCTGCTACAATTTTTGGAATATTTATAGGTGTTATTTTTTCTTTTTACATAGAAAATTTGAGAAAATTTTTAAGTAACGTTTTTAATATAAGTTTATTTCCTGAAGAAATTTATTTTCTTAATCAAATGCCATCAGAAATAAATATTAATTCAATAGCTTTAATTGCACTCTGTTCAATATTTATTACAATTATCGTTTCAATTTTCCCAGCTTTTAAAGCTGCAAAGTTAGACCTTATCAAAGCATTAAAATATGAATAATTTTTTACGTTTAGAAAAGATTTCGAAAAATTTTGGTTCAAATAAAAAAATTAAAGTCTTGAACGACTTGACCTATAGTTTTGATAAGGGAAAAATATATTCAATAATAGGTCCATCTGGGTCTGGTAAATCAACATTATTAAATATCCTGTCATTAATTGATAGGCCAACCAATGGAATAATCAAATTTTATAATAAACAAATTAATTTTAATCAATCAGATGATAATGACATATTTAGAGCTAATAAAATTGGAATTATTTATCAACAGAATAATTTATTGTCTGATTTTACTGCATTGGAAAACGTTTATTTGGCAGCCTTGGCAATTGGAAATAATAAGAAATTAGCACTGTTAAAAGCTAAAGACATTCTTAAAAAAGTTGGTTTGGCTAATAGAATAGAACATTTCCCATCCCAACTGTCAGGTGGAGAAATTCAAAGAGTGGCTATTGCAAGAGCACTAATAAATAATCCTGAAATTATTCTTGCTGATGAACCAACGGGAAGTTTGGATTTAAATACAGCAAAAGAAGTTTTTGAACTGATTATAAATCTCAAAATGGACAATAGATTAATAATATTTGTGACCCATAATAGATTCTTTGCCAATAAATCAGATTGTATACTTGAAATGGTTGATGGTAATATAAAAAAGTTAAATGTCTAAGTCATTTGTTCAAGCTTTTAATCACTTAAAAATTCATTCACAATATTCTGTATGTGAAGGTACAATTAAAATAGATTTTCTTAAAGAATTTTCAAAAGAAAATAAAATTAAATCATTAGGATTGTGTGATACTTCAAATTTATCTGGTGCTTTAGAGTTCTCAGAAAAAATATCAAAAGCAGGAACACAACCTATAATAGGAACTCAAATAAATTTCAAAGTTGAGGGTGAAATTGGTTTATTACCATTGTTTGCTTTAAATGAGATTGGTTATAAAAAAATAATTGAATTATCTTCCTTATCTTATCTTGAAAATAAAGAATTATCAGTATCTTGTTTAGAATTTAACAAACTTTTAGAAGAACCAAGTGGACTAGCAATATTTTCAGGAAATATAACTGGATTATTTGGCAAACTTTTTGAAAAACGTAAATTAGTAGAAATTGAAGAATTTTTTAAAAAATTAAAAAAAATTTATGGAGATTTTTTTTATTTAGAAATTCAACGTCACGGAGATTTTAATGAAAGCGATTATGAAAAATTTATTTTAGAAAAATCTATTAAGTTAGAAATTCCTATAATTGCTACTAATGAAGTTTATTATATTAATAAAGATATGTATGAAGCTCACGATGTATTAATTTGTATTAGAAATAAATCTTATCTTAATGAAAAAAATCGAGTTAAATTTACGGATCAACATTATTTAAAAAGTGATTTAGAAATGTTTGAGCTTTTCAAAGACTTGCCAGAAGCTCTAGAAAATAATTATAATTTTCCTTTAAGGTGCTGCTTTAGACCTTTATTTTCAAAGCCTATATTGCCAAATATTAGCAATAACAAAGATAAAACTGCTGACGAAATTTTAAAAAAGGACTCTATCGATGGACTTATTGCAAAATTTAAAAAGTTTTTTAATCTTCAAATTCAAGATCTAGAATTAAATGATTTATTTTTAAAATATAAAGATCGTTTAAACCACGAACTTAGTATTATTATAAAAATGAAATACGCTAGTTATTTTTTAATAGTTGCAGACTACATAAAATGGGCAAAAAATAACGCTATACCAGTTGGTCCAGGTCGTGGATCAGGAGCAGGTTCTTTGGTTGCATGGTGCTTATCTATTACAGATGTTGATCCTATTAAATTTAATTTAATCTTTGAAAGATTTCTAAATCCAGATCGAATATCAATGCCTGATTTTGATATTGATTTCTGTGAAGAAAAAAGAGACCTTGTTTTTGATTATCTAAAAAAAAAATATAAAGATAGTGTTGCTCATATTATTACTTTTGGAAAATTAAAAGCACGAATGGTAATAAGAGATGTTGGCAGAGTATTAGGATTTCCTTATGGATTTGTTGATAATATATCCAAAATGATCCCTTTTGATCCGTCACGACCGCAAAGTTTGTCAGAATGTATTGCTGGAGAGCAAAGACTTAAAACACTAATTAACGAGGATCCTAGAATCAAAAAATTAACCGATATATCCCTAAAGCTTGAGGGTTTAAATCGAAATGTTGCTACACATGCTGCGGGAGTTGTAATTGCAGATAGAAAATTAACAGAAGTAGTTCCCCTTTATAAAGACTCATCCTCAGATCTTTTATTGCCATCAACTCAATTTGATATGTATTCTGCAGAAAATGCTGGACTAATAAAATTTGATTTATTAGGACTAAAAACTTTAACTGTTATTAATAATACTCAAAAATTAATTCAAAAAAAAAAAAAAGATTTTAATATTGAAAACATTAGTTATGAAGATCAAAATGTCTTTAAATTATTATCTAGTGGTCATACAATAGGTTTGTTTCAAGTTGAAAGTGCAGGAATGAGAGAGGCATTGTTGCAAATGAAGCCAAACCATATCGAGGATATTATTGCACTTGTTGCACTCTATCGACCCGGACCAATGAACAATATTCAAGTTTATAACGATTGTAAACATGGTAAACAAAGGCCTGATTATCTCCATCCATTTTTAGAAGAAATTTTGAAACCAACTTATGGTGTAATTATTTATCAAGAACAAGTGATGCAAATCGCTCAAAAACTATCTGGTTTTACTGCAAGTCAGGCTGATTTACTTAGGTTAGCAGTAGGAAAAAAAAAGAGAGATGAATTAGAAAAACAAAAACAAAGTTTTATTACTGGAGCTGTTAATAATGGAATTGCTAAAGATGTTGCAGCAGAAATATTTTTGAAGATTGAACCTTTTGCTCAATATGGTTTTAATAAAAGTCATGCAGCAGCATATGCAATAATTTCATATCAGACTGCTTTTTTAAAAACTTATTTTCCAAAGGAATTTATAGCTGCATCGATGACAATGGATTTATCAAATCAAAATAAATTAAGTGAATTTTATGATGAATTAAAACGATTAAAAATAGAACTTGTTAGACCCAATATTAATGAATGTTTTGGTGATTTTGTAACGGATAATGAAAAATTTTATTACGGCCTTGCAGCAATTAAGGCTGTTGGTTATGAGGCTATTTCAAATATAGTTAATGAAAGAATTAAAAATGGAAAATTTAAATCTATAAATGATTTTATAAAAAGGGTAAACCCCAAAGATATAAATAAACTTCAATTAGAAGGATTAATAAAAGCTGGTGCCTTTGATACTATTTGTACAAATAGAAAGTCTATATTTAATTCAGTACCCAGCCTTATTTCCAAAGCAAAATTTTTTTTCGATAATAAAATTGTAAATCAAAATAATCTTTTTGTTGATGAGGATTATTTTGAAAATGAAATTATAGAAAATATTGAAGATTGGAATTTTGAAGAAAGACTTTCAAAAGAATTTGAGTCTATTGGTTTTTTTATTTCTGACCATCCTCTAAATCAATTTAAGGATATTTTTGATGATTATAAAATTATTGATTATAATAAATTTAATTCATCCGAGGATATTATTGCAACAAATATTGCTGCAACTCTGTTAAAAATTCAAGAACGTAAAACTGGAAAAGGAAATTCTTATGCAGTTTTAAAATTAACAGATTTAACAAGTGTGTTTGAACTATTTATTTTTTCAGAAGTTTTAGAAAAAAATCGTCAACTCTTGGTTGAAGGAGACTCTTTTATATTAACATTAGCTAAAACCAGCAGTGCTGATAATAATAGACTTAGAAGAATAAATGTTCAAAAAATAGCTTCTTTAAAAGAACTGCTTAATAATCCAATAAATGAAGTGACGTTTGAATTAAGATCTAGTTCTCAATTAAATGAAATATACGAAATATTAACAAAAGATGGAAACACTAAAATTAACATTGAGTTAAAAGAAAAAAATCAAAATTTTATATTTCATTTAAAAAATAATAGAAATTTAGACAGAAAGTTGATTAATCTTCTTAGAAATAAGGAAATTTATGCAAAAATTAATTAATTTACGCTTGTTATATTTGTATAATATTTGTAAATAGAGGCTGTTTATAATTAATACGCACACAGCCACTGGTTATATTACTACATTAGTAGTTATATACCTCCGGTCCTTAGTTGGAAAGTGCTGTGGAGGCTAAACCGGAAAAAAGTAAATGAATGTACCAAAAGTATCAATAGAACAACTGCTAGAAGCTGGTGTTCATCTAGGTCATAAAACCTTGAGATGGAATCCAAAAATGAAAAAATATATTTTTGGAAAAAGAGATTCTATTCATATTATTGATTTAACGCAGACCTTAGAACTAATTACAATAGCATTAGAAAAAATTTATAACACAATAATAAACAATGGCAAAATTTTGTTTGTGTCTACAAAAAAACAAGCGTCAGAAGCTATCGCAGAAGTTGCAAAAGAAACTGATCAATTTTTTGTAAATTATAGGTGGTTAGGTGGAATGTTAACGAACTGGAATACGATTTCAAACTCTATTGATAAACTCAAACAATTGGAATTAGATTTAGTAGCCGAAAATAGAGGTTTTACAAAAAAAGAGCTTTTAAAAATGAGTATCAAAAAAGATAAATTACAAAGATCTTTAGGTGGTATAGCAGAAATGAAAAAAATTCCTGATTTAGTTTTTATTATCGATACAAACTATGAGTCTCTTGCAATCGCGGAGTCTTCAAAATTAGGTATTCCAATAATCGCTATATTAGACAGCAACTCAAACCCTGATGGTATTGATTTTCCAATTCCTGGAAATGATGATGCTCGAAGAGCGATTGATCTTTATTGTAATTTAGTAAAACAAACAATTATTAATGCAAAAAAAACAATTCCTGTTCCACAGGTAGAAACAAAAAAAATTTCAGAAAAATTAAGAGAAAAAAAAGTTCCTAAGACACTTCAGGAATTAGATAGAGAAAAATTAGATAACAAATTTTCTAAAGAAGTTATCGAGTCTCTAAATTAAAATGAGTACCGTAGAACAAGTCAAAAAACTTCGAGAAGCAACAGGAGCAGGTTTTAAAGATTGTAATTTAGCTATTAAAGAATCAGGTGGTGATCTTGAAAAAGCTGCTGAAATCTTAAGGGTGAAAGGAGCATCTAAAGCATCAAAAAAAATGTCCAGAGATGCTAAAGACGGTGTTATTGCAGTAAGTGGAGATGAAAATAAAACTTCAATAATTGAAGTAAATTGCGAAACTGATTTTGTTGCAAAAAACAGCGATTTTATAAACTTTGTTAAAGAGTTAAGTTTATTAAACCACCAAAATAGCTCAAATATTAAAAATTTAAAAAATTCTATTATGAAAAACGGAGATAATGTTGAAAATAACTTAGTAGCATTAATAGCTAAAATTGGAGAAAAAATTAGCATTGGTAAAGCAAAAACTA
>VGCG01000007.1 GCA_016870175.1 Alphaproteobacteria bacterium | reverse complement strand
GCTCAAAGAGGTCATAAATTTTATTTAAAGTATATAAACTCAACAATAGTTGCAGATTTTATTTTATCTAAGACAATTGGTTACTCTAGTAAAAAATTTTTTGTATGGAATAATAAAAAGAAATCTTTATAAATTTAAAATAAACTCTAGGTCTTAAACAATGTATTTATTTTTTAATTATTTATTAAAGAAAAAAGTATAATAAAATGGAATTGGCTCAGATTTAGCTGTAAATCATCTAATAATTAAGTTTATACTGCTTTTTTAAAATTTTTGAGAAAAAAATGATAGTTGAATCGGCAAATCTTAATGAATAAATACTTAATTTTTCGAACAGATAGAATCGGTGATTTTTTAGTTTCTGCAATATTAATTAAATCTATTAAAAGAAATGATAAAAAATCATACATAACTGTTATCTCCTCAGAAAAGAATTATGATTATATTAAAACTTTTAAATTTGTTGATGAAGTAATTTTACTTAAAAATACTTTTTTACAAAAAGTTAAATTAATACTTAAATTAAAACAATTTTATTATAAATGTATTGTCCTGCATGATAATAAAAATAGATCTAATTTGATTAGTTTTTTTTTAAAAGCAAAAAAAAAAATTAAAATTAGTAAATTTTCTTTTTTTCCTCAAATTGACATCATTAAAAAAATTTTAAATATTTTAAATTTTAATTTTAATCGATATGATTTAGACATTCTTTCAGATAGAAAAACAAATATTTTTAAAAATAAATACATTGTTTTACATCTTGATGAAAAATGGTTTCATCAAACCTATATTGAAAATTATACAAATATTGAACCATCTAAAAAAGATTTATTATTATTTTTAAAATCTCTATCCTCTCTTTCAAAAAAAACTATTTTCGTTACGACAGGTATTACTACTCCGAAATTACTAAATAAAGTTTTTAAATATAAAAATTACCCAAATGTTTTTTTTTATGAAAATTTAGATATTATTTCTCTTGAAAAATTAATTTTAAATGCTGATCTTTTAATTTCTTGCCATGGTTCTGTATCTCATATAGCTTCAGCATTTAAAAAAAGACAAATAGACATTATTGATAGTTCATACAACTATTTCTTATGGACTAAACATTTTAGAAACTATTGTTATCTCTACAGAGAAAATTTTAAAAAACTTTCAAAAAAGATATTATTGGAAATAAAATAAAATAATTTTTAATAAAAATTGTAATTTAATATCAATAAATTTTTTTATCCTAAAATATTTGTATTCCATCAAAGTTTAATTTTATTTAAAGCATTGTTTTTAAACAAATTTGCTTCTTGAATATATCTTCTCACCATTTGAGTAGTTTTGTGACCAGTCATTGCCATTATACTTCTTTCTTCAGCTCCTGCCTCGGCTGCAGAAGTTGCAAAACCTGATCTTAAGCTGTGTGCGGAAAATTTGGATGAGTCTAAGCCTGCTTTTTTGGCATATTTTTTGATCAATAGTGCAACCAATTTATCTGAAATTTCAAAAATTTTGTCCTTGTCATTGTAGTGAGATTTATTTTTTATATATTCTTTGAGTGCCAGTACTGGGCAAAATTCATTGTTTTCAAAGTAGGGGATTGCTTTAATTAAACCTTCACCAGATTGATCTGTTTTTGATTTTTTTATGAATATTTTTAAGCCCTCTGTAACGAATTCCAGATCTTCATGGCAAATATTAACCAGTTCCGACCTTCTAAAACCACCTGCAAACCCGGTTAGGATTAGAGCTTTGTCTCTTAGTATTTCATGATGTTTAATCTTTGAATTTATATCAGATTTTTTTTTATTTATTTCTTCATTTACAACTTTAATAATTGATTTTAAATTGTTGATTAATAATGGTTTTTTTGATATTTGTTTTGAACCTAATATTCTTTTTATTCCATGTAAATTTTCCATTATAATAGGATGTTTAATGTCCAAGTAATGTCCTTTTAATTTGTGAACTACGCTTATTGAAGCTATTCTTCTCTTTAGCGTGCTAAATTTATGAGATTTTGATAAATTAGTTATATAAAGTGACAGTATTTTAGGCTGCGTTGGTAATGAATTAAAACTATTTTTAGTGCAAAAATTAGAAAAATCAGCAAAATCTGCTCTATAGGCCCTTAATGTATTTTTTGCTTTCGAATTTTCTAGGTTCTTTAATGTTTCAATTTCAAGATTTTTTAAATTAGTTACTAAATTATTCATATTTTTCCGATAACCATTAATTATCGGAATTAGTATAGAAACTTTAAGCTAATGTCAATCAAAGAAAATTAATATTTGCTTAATATTGAATTCATAATAATTTGATAAAGAAATTTAATGATAAGAAAATTAGAGAAAAAAGATAAAGAAAATTGGATAAAACTTTATAAGGGTTATGCTGCTTTTTATAAAGTACCTATGAATGCTGAGATTTTAGACACTTTGTGGGATTGGATTAATGACGAAAACCATGTTGTTAAGGGCATTTGCTTTGAATTAGACGGAAAAATTGTTGGAATAGCTCATTATAGAACTATGCCAAGGCCAATTAAAGGCAAATATATAGGATTTTTAGATGATTTATTTGTAGATCCCGATTTTAGAGGTCAAAAAATAGCAAGAAAATTAATAGATTATTTAAAATTGTTATCTAATTCCAATAATTGGGATGGTATCCGGTGGATCACCCACTACACAAACGATACAGCCATAAAATTATATAAGGAAATAGCAAATGATACTGGATTTAAGCTTTATGAACTTAAAAGGGACTAAATTTCAGTTAAAAGTTTGGAATTATCTGAAAAAAATACCAAAAGGAGAAGTTAGAACTTATTTGGAGGTTTCAAAAGCAATTGGAAAACCAAGAGCTTACAGAGCAGTTGCTAATGCTTGCGGTAAAAATCCCTGTGCACCTAAAATACCTTGTCATCGAGTGATAAAATCAAATGGGAGCGCAGGTGGATATTCGGGAAAAGGCGGAACTAAAAAAAAATTGAGAATTTTAAGGTCTGAAAAAGTTTTTATTAAAAGATGATTTTTACTATATGTAAGTCATAAAAAACTAATAAAATCAATACTTTTAAGCTATTTTGCTCCTTTTTATTTAAATCACCCTCTTATAAGCTAGTATTCAACTGCTAATTGATTAAACGTTAAAATTAACGTGTCTTTATCGGTTTTAAAGGCATATTCCATTATTGCATCTCTCTAAAATTTAATGGTTAAAACTATCTAAAAATTGATTTAAATTGGCTATTTTAAATGTTTTTCTACTAACACCATAATTTAAAATCAAATAATTAGTTTTTATACAATTTAATATGAGCAAATACTGTTTTTAAAATTATATAATCTAACTTTTCTAATTTTAATAATGATTATTTTTTATTTAGATATATTATATTTAAAAATATAAAATAATTAACAAATACAATAGTTTAAATATAGTATCTAATTAAAATAATTAGATATTAGTACATAAATTTTTACTATATTTGTCTTTTAGATAAATAATTTTCTCTTTTAAATATGTACAACCCAGAAAAAACAATAATAAACAACCCTAAATAAGTCCAATTGTCAGGCAATTCAGAGAAGAAAAAATAACTAATTAAAACATTAGTAATAATCTCAGTGTAGCCTAGAGGAGCTAATTGAGATGCATCAGCGTATTTAAGGGATAAAATGATTAGGAAATGAGCTACGGAGGCTGTTACACCCATTACACACATCAAAATCCATTGATTTATTGTTGGATTTATCCAAACTGACGGAATAAAAAAGCAAAAAATTACCATTCCTACTCCACCAGTAAATAAATGAGTTAAAAGTGGATTATCTGATTTACTTAATTTTTTGGTTAATGCTAAATAAATCCCATAGCTAATACCGCATGCAAGAGCTGATAATGTAGCTAAATTAACTTCAATAAAACCAGGTCTTATAACCACAACTGTTCCTATAAAACCAATAAATACAGCAATCCATCTTCTAATACCTACTTTTTCACCGAGAAAATATGGTGATAAGGCTGTACAGGTTATAGGACCCACAAATGCTAGTGTTAGAGCTTTTGGAAGTGAAATAATTGATATTGAGTAAAAAAAACTTAAAGTTGAAAAAGCTAATGTTAATCCTCTTAAAATTTGTAATTTTATATTTTTACTTGGAACTAACATTTCTCTATAAAAAAAAAATATCAATGGAAGTAAAAAAATTACAGTAAAAAAATATCTTGCCCAGGCAATTTGTAAAACATTCAATGAAGTACTAAGATATTTAGCAATTGCATCCATGACAGGCAAAATCATCCACGCTGATAAGTTTAAAAATATAGCCTTCATTAGATTACAATACTTATAGATAGAAATATTTAAAGCAAGGAATAATGAAATATTAGTCTAAATTAAAATTAATTTTTATTCATTATAAAGTCTAATAATAGTAATTGGCTTTAAAATATTTTTGTTATTTTTGAAAGCGGAAAAACAATTTTTAAAATTAGACTCATTACTCTTATGAGTAATAATTACTATTGAAGCAATATTTTTATTTTTATTTGGAGTTTGAATTAATCTTTTGACAGATATATTATATTCAGCCAATCGGTTTGTAATTACAGATAATACTCCAGGTTTATCTTTAACTTCAAACCTTAAATAAAGAGAATTTACATAATTATTAAAATTATAAGATTTTAAAAATTTTCTATTTTTACCAGTTATAACGAAAGGATTTTTAATATTCCCCCTTAAAATAGATAACATATCCGATAACAACGAGGAAGAAGTAGGTCCGGGACCAGCACCCTCTCCTTGAAAGTAAGAGTTTCCAATTGGTTTTCCATGCAAAATAACAGCATTCATAACACCATTAACATTTCCGATATAAGTGTCCTTGCTTACTAGGCATGTATGCACTCTTTCAAATAGTTGACCGTTTATAATTTCAGAAATGCCCAAAAGCTTGATTCTCATATTTAATTGAGCAGCTATTTCAATGTCTTTGATATCAATATTATCAATACCTTCAATTAAACACTTAGTTTTTGATATTTTGGAATTAAAACACAAAGAAGATAAAATCCTAATTTTTGAGAAAGCATCAGAACCATTTAAATCTAATCGAGGATTTAAGGGTTCAGCGTATCCAAGTTTTTGAGCTTTTTTTAAAACATTGGCAAATATGTCCTTTGAATTTTCCATTTCTGATAAAATATAATTACATGTTCCATTTAGTATTCCATAAACTTTAGTAATTTTGTTTGTTGAAAGACCTTCCTTTATTGATCTTAATATTGGAATGCCACCAGCAACAGTTGCTTCAAATTCTAAATTGACTTTATTTTTTTCAGCTAAATCGCTTAAATAATCTCCATGTTTTGCTATTAAAGCTTTATTAGCTGTAATAACATGAATTTTATTTTTTAATGCAGCTTCCACAACCTTTTTGGATATTCCATCAGAAAAGCCAATTAATTCAAATAAGATATCGATATTTTTTTTTTTAATTATCTGTAATGGATTATTGTAAAAAATATTTTTATTTATTTTAAACGGTCTCTTTTTATTTATATTTTTTGCTGAGATCGCTATAATATTAATTTTTTTTCCAGTTTTTAGTTCAATGGTTTTTTTTTTGGTATTTAATTCATTGTATAAATATATACCAATTTGACCTAAACCTATGATTGCAATATTAATATTTTTTTTCATTTATTAAGGCTTGGATATTCATTTCTTTTTGTGTAATCATCTAAATATATTTTATATTCTTCAAAAGTCATTTTAGTAATATCATTTTTTTTTTCTAAAATATTATATAATTCAGCACTTTTATTTCTTTCCTCTTTATTTTTATTTGAAAACTGAAAATCATTATTTAAAGAACAATTTGACACAAAAATAAAAAAAATAATTAAATTAAAGGATCTCATGAAAGACCCATTTTGAATGGAAAATTATATTTAATATTCAAATTCTGAACTGCTTGACCCGCTCCTCCTTTAATTAAATTATCTATTGCTGAAAGAATTATAATTTTGTTATTATATTCAGTTTTACAAACTGATATAAAACAATTGTTAGTATTTATAACATCATTAGTGCTAACCAAACTATTTGGTTTTAAAATTTTTACAAAGTGACTTTTCTTGTAATATCTAGATAAAAAATTTATTAATTGTAGCTGACTCACGTTTTTATTTAAATCTATGTAAATAGTACTTAAAATACCTCTAAACATTGGTGACAAGTGAGGAGTAAAAATAAAACTAATTTTTCTTTTGGTATATTTTTTTAACGTTTGTTTGATTTCTGAAATATGTCTGTGAAAACCAACACCATAGGCACTTAGAGACTCGTATAAATTTTTATTTTTATACTTTTTGTGAACTCCTTTACCTGCCCCTGAATAACCAGATTTTGAGTCTATAATAATATTTTCTGTTTTAATTAATTTTTTATAAATTAAAGGGACAAGAGGTAATAAAATTGATGTAGGATAACAACCTGGGCAACTAATAATACTATATTTTTTTATTTTACTTCCAGTAATTTCAGGTAAAGAATAAATACTTTTTTTAATATTTTTTGGTGCAACATGTAACTGTTTATACCATTTTAAAAAATCAGTACTTTTTTCTAATCTAAAATCTGCAGAAAGATCTATTAAAGTATTTTTGTTAGTTAAACTATTTGAAATTTCTTGAGCTTCTCCATGTGGCAATGCTGTAAAAATAACATCAATTTCTTTTAAATATTCTTTATTAAATTTTGTTATTTTTGGTAATTTATTTGAATTTAATGATTTATCATATTGTGAAATTTTTTTACCAGCAGAAAAATTGCCACAAAGATATTTTATATTTATATATTTATGTTTGATTAATAGTTTTATTAATTGAAGGCCAATATATCCTGTAGCTCCAGCAACTAATACATTAAGCTTTGCCATTATTTATTATAACAGTTTATAACTAAAAAAAAATTATCTTTTAGAGAATTGGAAACTTCTTCTCGCTTTTCTTCTGCCAGGCTTTTTTCTTTCAACTGCTCTAGAGTCTCTTGTAGTTAATTTTTCACTTTTTAATTTTGATTTAAAACTTTCATCAAACATTACTAGGGCTTTTGATATTCCGTGGACCATGGCTCCCGCTTGCCCAGTATGTCCACCACCTTTTACATTACATCTCACATCATACTCAGTTGCTTGATTAATAATTTCAAAAGGTCTTGTAATTTGCATTTTATGATTATCACTTGCAAAATATTCATTAAAAAATTTTCCATTTACATATATTTTACCTGTACCCTTTTTTAACCATACTTTAGCAATGGATGTTTTTCTTCTACCGGTTGCATATTTACTATCTTTAAAATCTAGTTTAATTTTAGCTAGCTTAGAGATTGATTGAGATTGTTCCATATTAATTTCTTAAAAGATTTTTGCTATTTAATTTTCCTAATTCAATAACTGTCGGATTTTGCGCTGAATGAGGATGGTCATTTCCAGAATAAATCTTTAATTTCGTTAATTGTTTTCTTCCTAGTACACCAGTAGGCAGCATTCTTTTTATAGCAAGTTTTAATGTTTCAGCTGGTTTTTTTTCGTGTAATTTTTCAGGTGTAGTTATTTTTATTCCACCAGGATATCCAGTATGTTTATAGTATATTTTTTTTTTAAATTTTTTTCCTGTAAATTTTGCTTTATCGATATTTTTAACAACAACAAAATCACCATGATCCATATGTGGTGTGTAGGTAGATTTATTTTTACCTCTAATAATTTTTGATATAACAGTTGCAAGCCTTCCAACAATCGCATCTTTAGCATCTATTTCATACCAAGTTGAGGAAATTTCGTTTTTTTTTAAAAATTTTGTCATTTTGCACGGATTAATACTATTATTCACTTCAAGTCAATTCGATATTTTTCTTGTAATATAAATTTTGTGTGGTAATTAACTAAAGCCGATTTGTTCTTATTGCGGGCTTATAACAGCTAAAAAGAAATCTCAATTATCCAATCGGTAGGCATTTGAACTGTATTGTGCGCCTAACATAAAGTTAAAGCACTAAAAAAGGAGAATAATAAATGAGTACAAAAAGAAACAATCCGGAGACATTAGCTCTTCACGGTGGTGGCTATAGATCAGACCCTGCAACTAATTCAGTTGCTGTACCAATCTACAGAACTACAGCCTATCAATTTAAAAATACTGAACAAGCAGCCAATTTATTCGCATTAAAAGAATTTGGTAATATTTATACGAGAATTATGAATCCTACCAATGATGTTCTTGAAAAAAGGATTGCCTCGCTTGAAGGTGGTTTAGCATGTTTAACGGTTTCATCAGGTCAAACTGCTTCAACCTATTCAATACTTAACGTTGCTCAAGCAGGTGACAACATAATTAGTTCAACAGATTTATATGGTGGAACTGTATCTCTATTTACTCATAGCCTTAAAAAAGTTGGAATTGAAGTTAGATACGCGGATCCAAGTGATCCTAAAAACTTTGAAAAATTAATAGATAGCAAAACAAGAGCGTTTTATGCTGAAACAATACCAAATCCATATTTAAGAATTTTTCCTATTCAAGAAGTTGCTGATATCGGGAAAAAATACAGCATACCGTTAATAATAGACAATACTTTAGCACCAACAATTTGTAGACCAATAGAACATGGAGCTGCTGTAGTTGTGTATTCACTTACCAAATATATGTCTGGTCATGGGACAATTGTGGCTGGATGTATTGTTGATGGAGGAAATTTTGATTGGACAGCAGATCCAAAACGACAACCTTTATTTAATGAACCTGATTATAGTTATGGTGGCGCAATTTGGGGTCAAGCTGTTCCTGTGTTAACAGGTGCTAATGTTACCTTTGCGGTGAGAGCTAGATTGACTCTTTTAAGAGATATGGGAGCAGCACTGTCTCCTGACAATGCCTTTGCTGTAATACAAGGAATAGAAACAGTAGCATTAAGAATGAAACAACATTGTCAGAATGCAGAAAAGGTTGTTGAATTTTTATCTAACCACAGTGCAATTGCTAAGGTTATCTACCCTACTCTTTATGATAAAAATTTAGCTGACAGAGCAAAAAAATATCTTAAAGGTGGAAATGGTGCCTGCATTGGTATAGAGCTTAAAAAAGGTTTAGAAGCTGGTAAAAATTTTATTGATTCTTTAAAAATGTTTTATCATGTAGCAAATATTGGTGATGCAAGAAGTTTAGCAATACATCCTGCAACAACAACACATAGTCAGTTAACACCAGAGGAACAACTGAAATCAGGAGTAACTCCAGGTTACATAAGACTTTCTATTGGTATTGAGCACATTGACGATATAATTGAGGATTTAGATCAAGCTTTAAATAAATCTAATAAAGGTAATTTAAAAGCAGTTAGTTAGTATTTTTATAATAAATAAAAAGAAAACTCATCATAACTAAGATTGATCCTAACTGGTGTAAAGATGCATAATAAATTTTTACACCAGTTATAAGAGTTAAAATTCCAAGTAATATTTGAAAAAAAATAGCAAAATTTAACATCAAAATTGATTTAAGATTATTTTGTGATTTTAAAAAAATTAAGTTTAAAATAATCAAAAAACAAAGCAATATATAACTATTAAGTCGGTGGTAAAATTGGATTACCGAGGGATTGTTAAATATATTATAATTAACTAGATCTTGATGGATTATATCGTTGGGTAAAAAATTTCCATTCATATCTGGCCAAGTGTTGTAAATTAACCCTCCATTTAGCCCTGCTAAAAAAGCACCAAGAGTAATTTGCAAAAATATGAAAAACAAAAAAAAATTTAAAAAAACATAATTAATCTTATTAAAGAATTTTTGAATTTTAAAAGTTTGTAGGATAAACCAAAAAATGATCGACAAAATTATAAGGGCGATATTTAAATGAAGTGCTAACCTAAAATGACTTACATCCGTGTCTATTGATAAACCACTTTTAACCATGAACCAACCAATCAAACCTTGAATGCAAATTAAGATGAAAATACTTAAATATTTATAATTTTTAGATAATTTAACTCTAAAAGAATAATAAAATAAAATCAAAGGGACTATTGAAAATAAACCAATTAATCTCGCTAATAATCTGTGACCGTACTCCCAGTAATATATTACTTTGAACTCATTTATAGTCATATTGTAATTAATTTCTCTAAATTCTGGAATTTTTTTATATTCATTGAAATAATAATTCCAAATATCATTATTGAAAGGCGGGACTATGCCTTTAAATAATTCCCATTGGGTAATAGATAAACCTGAGTCGGTTAATCTTGTAAGTCCACCAACAAAAATTATTAATGTTGTTAGACAAAACATTATTAAAAGCCAAATTCTAATAAATTTAATTTGGGTATCAATGTTTACAAACATATTTTATACATATAATAATTATTTTATTAACCAATTGATTAAATGTCGCCTAAAAATATAAAAAAATTAAATCTTATTCGAACAAAATTAGACAAAATTGATATTCAGTTACTTAAACTTATTAAATATAGAACGAATTTAGTAAACAATGTTTTAAAATTAAAAAAATTTAAAAAAGAAATAATAGATTATAAAAGAATAAGTTCTATTTTGAAAAGAATTAAACAAAATTCTATCAAACTTAAAATTGATACAAAGTTAACGCACCGTATTTGGAAAAATTTGATTTGGTCTTATATTGATTACGAGAAAAGAAAATTTAGAAAATAATTATTTGCTGTGTGGAGGCAATTTTTTTTCAACAAAAAACTCGTGTTTTCTTGTTGTTGGATTGTATTTTTTCACCTTTAATTTAACTTTAGCTTTTTCACCACCAGCAGGTTTTTTTACGTAATAAAAAAAAGGACTATCGGGTTTATCTTCAGGAACTAGTCTAATTTTTACGTGAGTTTTTTTTGCCATATTATTTAAAATTTTTTAAAGTTTTTACTAAATTAGAAATTTTTGAAACTTTATTTTTCAAATTATCAATCTTTATAGAATTATTTGCTAATACGTCAAGAACTAATGGATTTTTCTTATCTAAAAACTTTTTAACACCTTTTATAGTCATACCTTGATCTTTAAGTAGAAATTTAACTTTTTTAAGAATATCAATTGTCTCCTGATTATAATATCTTCTGTTTGCATTCAAAATTTGAGGTCTAATTTGTTTAAATTGTTTTTCCCAAAATCTAATAATATGGGTCGGAAGTAAACCATCCTTGTTTTTAGATAAATTCAATATTTTGGCAACTTCACCAATTGTTTTGTACGATTTGTCTGATTTATTCATTAGTTTTTAGGTTTACAAAATTTTTAAATTCTTTTGACGCTTTAAATAAGACCACAGTTCTCTCAGAAATTATTTTACTTTCTTTGGTTTTTGGGTTTCGTCCTATTCTTGGTTTTTTTTTTCTAATTACAAAGGTTCCAAATTTTGCAATTTTTAGTTTTTCCTCAGATTGCACATTTTTAATTATCAAACTTAAAAAATCTTCTATTAGATTTTCTGAAATTAGTTTAGAAAAACCTAATTGCATATAAACTAAATTAACTAAATCTTTTTTAGTTAAATTTATTCTCATTTAAATAAATATTATGCTTTATCTTTTCTATCAAATCACCTTTTACAATTCTATAACAAACATCTAATGAATTTGAAAATCCAATATAATCAGTTGCTCCATGACTTTTTACTACAGGAGAGTCCAAACCTACAAAAATTGCTCCATTATAAAGTCTAGGATCTAATCTTTGTTTTAGCTTTTTCAAATTAGAGTAATTTAATATTGAAGAAACTTTACCTAATAACGAATTAGTCATGGACTTTTTTAATTCAGTTGAAATAAAATTTGCGGTGCCCTCAGCTGTTTTTAAAGCTATATTTCCTGTAAAACCATCTGAGACTATTACATTTACATCACCATTCATTAACTGGTTACCCTCTATGTAGCCAGAAAACTTGAAATCTAATAATTTAATTTCATTTAACTTTCGATATGTTTCTTTAATTAAATCATTGCCTTTGAATTCTTCTGAACCAATATTTAATAAAGCGACATTTGGATTTTCATTTGGGAATAATGATTTAAATAATGATGCACCCATTATAGAAAAATCGAGTAAATTTTTAGAACTACACTCAATGTTTGCTCCTAAATCAAGAACAACGCTCATACCTTTTTTGTTTGGCCACAAAGCAGATAGTGCTGGCTTATCAATATTTTCAATCATTTTTAGATTGAGTTTTGATATAACTAGTAGTGCACCAGTATTTCCTGCAGAAATAACTATATCTGTTTCTTTATTTTTTACGCTTTCGATTGCTAGCCACATGCTAGTGTCTTTGCCTCTTTTAGCTCCCTCTAGAGGAGAGTCTGTACTTTTAACGATATTTGAGGTGTGTATGATTTCATAGAAATCTTCACTAATTTTATTTTCAATAATTTTTACAATTTCATTTTTGTCACCAAATATTTTATAATGAACTTTATTATTCAATTTGCTGTTATGAATAATGGCATCGATAATTTTTTTTGGTGAACCGTCACCACCCATTGCATCAACTGCAATTTTAATTAAATCTGACATTGAATAAATGATAAATTTTATTCCTCGATATCTAAAACTTGTCTTCCTTTATAGAAGCCAGTTTTAAGATCAATATGGTGAGAAAGTCTATATTCACCAGATTTTTTGTCTTCAACAATATTTTTAACTGTATACTTTGAATTTTGACCTCTTCTCATACCTGTTCTAGACGGAGATTGTTTGCGTTTTGGTACAGCCATAATTATGGATTACTTACACTTTTTAAAAAATAATTCAAAGTTTTTTTTTTGAGATCGGTATTAAATTCTTCAAAATAATTGACCAAATTATCAACTTTGCCAAAATCAGGCAAAAAGGAGTAAAATTTTTCAATCTTTTGACTTTTGCTCAAAGTATCCCAAAAATGTATTTCAGAAATCAATAAATGAAAAAAATTTATATAATCCTTCATTTTTTTATTTATTGTCTGATCCCCATAACCAATTTCTCGAATACTTAATTCTAGTTGATGGAAATTGAAATCGTAAATTTCCTGCAATAAAATTTTGTTTTTTGGATTTTTATATATTTTTAAAAAAAAAGCAAAATGCAATAAAAACAAGCATAATCGATCTGAAAAAGTATCCTTTCTACTTAATGAGATGTATAAATTTTTATTTCTAGTGTAATTAATTAAATAGTTATAAATATTTAAATAATTATTATTCATGCGTAAAATATTATACACAATAATTTTTTCTTTAGTAGTTACAAATTGTAGTTTTAAAAAGGTTGTTAGAAGTCATGGCGTTCCTTTCTTAGAAAAAAAACATCAAATTTTAATAATTGACCAAAGCAATAGAAATGATGTTATAAAAACTCTAGGTGAGCCATCGACAAAAAGTAAATTTGATAATGATCTATGGATTTATATTGAAAGAAAAGAAACTAATTCTGGAATTAAAAACCTTGGAAGAACAAAAATATTTAAAAATGATGTACTTGTTGTTGAAATAGATAAAAATGGTATTTTAAAAAAAAAAGAATTTTATAATATAGATAATATGGAAAATATAAAAATTGCTGATGAAACTACCGACTCTAGTTTCCAAAAAACTTCTTTTATTTATGAATTCATGTCTAGTATGAGACAAAAGATTAATGATCCCCTTGGTGTAAGAGCCAAAAAAAGAGGAGAAATCAGCCAGCGATAACAGCGATTAATAAAAGAGCAACAATGTTTGTTATTTTAATCATCGGATTAACAGCTGGTCCAGCAGTATCTTTGTAAGGATCACCTACTGTGTCACCAGTAACGGCAGCTTTGTGAGCATCAGAACCTTTGCCCCCATGATTACCATCTTCAATATATTTTTTTGCATTGTCCCAAGCGCCTCCACCAGCAGTCATTGAAACTGCTACAAAGAGACCTGTTATAATTACTCCAAGTAACATTGCACCAACTGCAGCCAAGGCAGCAACCTGTCCTCCTATACCTAAAATTATAAAATATAATAAAATTGGAGATAAGACTGGCAATAAAGATGGGATTATCATCTCCTTAATTGCTGCAACAGTTAACAAATCAACTAATTTTGCATAATCTGGTTTTTGCGTACCCTTCATGATGCCAGAATTACTTTTAAATTGTCTTCTAACCTCAATAACCACTGCACCACCTGCTCTTCCAACAGCCTGCATACCCATTGAACCAAATAAATAAGGTAACATTCCACCAATTAATAACCCAACCACAACATAGGGGTTTGATAAATCAAAAGTTACTACTATTCCTTCCAGTTTAGACCCTGTCAGATTTGAAAAATGTTTTATATCTTCTACGTATGCAGCAAATAATACTAATGCCCCTAAACCAGCAGATCCGATTGCATAACCTTTTGTGACTGCTTTTGTGGTATTGCCGACAGCATCTAATTTATCAGTAATTTTTCTAACTTTTTTATCCAATTTAGACATTTCAGCTATACCACCAGCATTGTCAGTAACTGGTCCATAAGCATCTAAGGCAACCACCATACCAGCCAAAGATAACATTGTGGTTACAGCAATTGCAATTCCATAAAGACCTGCAATAGAGTTTGTTATTAATATTCCCAATACAATAATTAATGCAGGTACAGCAGTAGCTTCCATTGAAACAGCCAACCCTTGAATAACATTAGTTCCATGACCTGTTATTGATGAAGCGGCTACTGATTGAACTGGTCTGTAATTAGTTCCAGTATAATACTCAGTAATCCAAATTAATAAACCTGTAATTATTAGACCAATTATTCCACAAAAATATAAGGCGAGACCACTAAAAGATTTGTCATTAATCGTATAATTTTTTTCAAATCCAATCACGTAATCAGTAACTGGAAACAGAATTATTATTGAAGTAATTGCCGATACAATAAATCCTTTATACAAAGCACTCATAACATTTTTATTTTTGCCAAGTTTAACAAAAAAAGTTCCTAAGATTGATGTCAAAATGCATGCGCCCCCTATTGTGAGTGGATAGATCATCATATTTAGATTACCAATAAAAAATATTGATGATAAAACCATTGTGGCAACAATAGTTACCGCATAAGTTTCAAATAAATCGGCTGCCATACCAGCACAATCGCCAACATTGTCACCAACGTTGTCAGCAATTACAGCAGGGTTTCTTGGATCATCCTCTGGGATTCCAGCTTCAACTTTACCAACCAAGTCTGCACCTACATCAGCTCCCTTTGTAAATATACCACCGCCTAATCTTGCAAAAATTGAGATTAACGAAGCTCCGAAGCCAAGAGCAACTAATGAATTAACAATTTCACGATCGTCTATATTAAATTTTAATAAAAAATAGTAATAAATTGCTATAGCTAACAAAGCTAAACCAGCAACAAGCATTCCTGTAACAGCACCAGATTTAAAAGCAATGGCCAGACCACTAGCTAAACCTTTTCTAGATGCTTCAGCAGTTCTAACATTGGCTTGAACAGAAACCAACATCCCAACATAACCAGCAATGCCTGATAAAGTTGCACCTATTAAATAGCCTAATCCAACTAATGGACTGAAGGCTATACTAACTATAAACAAAACAACCATACCAACAATTGCAATTGTCTTATATTGTCTAGCAAGGTATGCTTTTGCACCAATCTGAATTGCTTGGGCAATTTCTCTCATTTTTTCGTTTCCAGGGCTTGATTTTAAAATACTTATTCCTGTAAAAAATCCATAAATAATAGATAGAAAACCTGCACCGATAGTACATAATAAAATTTTTTCGATTATAAAATCCATTTAAAAATAAAGTTTTGAAATAATTAATATTAAAAACGGAACAGTACAAAAAAAAAAATAAAAGGCAATAATTAAATTTTAAAAATGATGAATAAAACCTTTATTTTTAATTTCAACTTTGTTTTGATTTTTGTCAATAATTAATGATTTTTCTTTAGCTGAACAAATCTTGCCAATTTTTGTTATCTTAATACCTAAAGATTTAGCAATTCTAAGAATCATTTTGTTTTTATTTGAATTAGAGGTAAATAATATCTGATAATCATCACCATTAGATATAAAATCTTTTTTCAAAAAATTTCTGGATACTAAAACTTTATTTAAATTACTAGAGATTGGAATGTCATCTAAGTATAATTTATAAGAAAATTTTTGATTATTAATTAATTTTTCTAAATCAGTTACTAAACCGTCAGAGATATCCATAGCAGTATTTGCAAAATTTAATAACTTTTGTGATAAATTCAATTGAATCTCGGGTAAATAGTACTTTTTAATAAAATATTTCTCTAAATTTTTATTCAATCTGATTTTTTTTTTTAAAATTTGAAGACCCATATAACTATCGCCTAAATTTCCAGTGGTATAAATATCATCAAATAATTTAGCTTGATTTCTTAAAACTATTTTTTTTGAAAATCCAATTGATGTAATTGTCAATGTCAATTTTTTTGAAAACACTGTATCACCACCACA
The DNA here is from genome assembly GCA_016870175.1 of Alphaproteobacteria bacterium. Taxonomy (GTDB): domain Bacteria; phylum Pseudomonadota; class Alphaproteobacteria; order Pelagibacterales; family Pelagibacteraceae; genus Pelagibacter; species Pelagibacter malawiensis. The sequence goes on along the minus strand of VGCG01000007.1, from coordinate 23,733 downwards.
CAATAAGATTTTATATTTTTTTTGTTCTTGACTTAATGATCTTGAAATTTTTTTAAGGTTTGCTTTTGAAAATACAAATTTATGCCCTGCAACTGAAATAAAATAATATTTTGGTTTAACTCCCTTACAAATTAAATCAGAGATAGATGAACGGATAATCTTTTTAATTACTAGTTCAGGTCTATTAAAATTTAGAAAATGAATTCCTTCAACATATGTATCAGTTGAAATAGCCATTTTTTTATTTTTTTCAAAAAAAACATCATCATTTAATTTCAAAGAGGCTTGATTTTGATTGGATAATTTTGAAAAATAGTCTTTTATAATCTCAAACTCTTGCATTTGATGATCTTAATTTTTTTCCAATAGAATCTAGCAGAGCATTTAAGTATTTTGTTTGGTTTTTGATTAAAAAAAAATTTGAAGCAATTAAATATTCCTTAATGATAATATTTATAGATAAATTTGGTTTATAGAGAAATTCATAAGTGGCAGATCTCAATATAACCTGAAAAACTTTATCAAGATTTTCAAAAACAGAATTAGCTTTGAGATTTTTACTTATTTCTTCTAGGATAACGTCATTTCTTTCTATAGTGCCAATTACAACATCCTTAATAAATTTTTTAAATCTATGTTTTGGAAAATTTAGATCTTCTTCATTATTAAAAAATTTAGCATATAATTTTTGGATGATTATTACTCTAGGATTATTTTTTGGACTAAAAGGGGTTCTCATTTTTGATTCAATACAGACAAAACTGCAAGAGCAGCTTCAGAACCTTTTTTCTTTCGTGCTATAGCTTGCTTCATATTTAGGCAGGTTATAATACCGTTTCCAATCGGCTTTTGATAATGAATAGACAATTGCATGATTGCATTTGTAGAAGCTTGAGAAATAAAATTAAAATGTGGAGTTTCACCTTTTATTACACAACCTAAAGCAATAAAAGCATCAAATTTTTTTATATTCTTTGAAATAGTAACTGGAATTTCAAAAACACCCGGAACAGTAATTATTTTAATTATATTATTTTTTGGAAGAATTTTTTTTGAACTATCAAGTAGTCCTTTAGATATATCTTTATAGTAATTAGCAATTACGATTAAATATTTTTTTTTCATTATATTATTTCTTGTTTAACAATCTTTATATCATAGCCATCCAGACCAATCACTCTTTTTGGAGATTTTGTTATTAAAATCATTTTTTTAATCTTTAAATCTTTGATTATTTGAGCACCGATACCATAATTTCTTATTAATTTATCATTACCTTTTTTATAAAAATTTTTATCTTTATAATCTTTGAGAGTTTGAGTAACAGATTTTAAATTTGTGTCTTTAATAAAAACTAAAACACAATTTGAAAATTTTTTAAAATAATTAATTGTTTTATTAAATGAATTGGGCAATTTTTGATTTATTAAATAATTTTGAACAATATTCGAAGAAATGACTCTTACCCTAGGGATTATATTTTTTTTTAATTGTCCTTTTATCAAAGCAAAATGCTCTGATTCATCTAATATGTTTTCGTAAATTTTAATATTAAACTTTTGTTTCATAATTAAAATATCAGTTTGCTTTTTTAATCTAATTAATTTTTCTTTTTTTAATCTATAAGCAATTAAATCATCAATTTTTCCTATTTTAAGTTTATGTTTTTTTGCAAAATTAAATAGGTCTTCGTTCTTGGCCATTGATCCATCCTCATTCATTATTTCACAAATTACAGCTGAGTTGTTTTTTTTAGCAAGTTTTGAAATATCAACGGAGGCCTCAGTATGACCAGCTCTTACTAACACACCTCCATCTTTTGCTATTATTGGAAAAACATGACCTGGAGAAACAATTTCCTTTTTATTTGGATTCCTCTTTGATGCAATTTTGATAGTTCTTGCTCTATCTTTTGCTGAAATTCCAGTTGAAATACCTCTTTTGGCTTCAATGGAAACAGTGAAAGCAGTTTGATTTCTAGATTGATTAATTGGCGACATTAAAGATAAGTTTAATTTTTTTGCTTGAACACTATCCATAGCTAAGCAAATTAGGCCTCGACCATATTTTGCCATAAAATTTATATTTTTTGCATTAGCGTCGGAGGATGAAATAATTAAATCACCTTCATTCTCTCTTTTCTCATCGTCGACAAGAATAAACATACCACCTTTCTTAGCAGTATTAATAATGCTCTCTATAGATGAAAAATTATTTTTTTTCATAGAAATGATTTCTAACGTATTTAGATAGGATATCTATCTCAATGTTCACTAAATTATTTTTTTTTAAGATGGATAAGTTCGTTAATTTAATTGTATGTGGAATAACCCAAATTTGAAAACCCTTTTCAGTTACTTTAGATATGGTTAATGAAATACCGTTAATAGAAATAGAAGCCTTTTCAATTAAATTTTTTTTATATTTTTTGTTTATCTTAAAATCAAATAAAAAAGATTTATCTATTTTTTTTATATTAACAATGGTTGCAGTTGTATCAACATGCCCCTGACAAATATGACCAGAAATTTTTTGTCCATATTTCAGGGGTAGTTCAAGATTAATCAAATCATTAATTTTTAAAAATTTAAATTTTGATCTTCTAATTGTTTCGTTTGAAAGATAAAATTCCATCAATTTTTTTTTAAGTGAAATCAAAGTTAAACAAATACCATCGCATGCTATTGATATGCCAATATCCTTTTTATTTATCTTTAGATTTGAATTAATAAAAATATTAATACCTTTAGGTCTTTTTATTATTTTTGCTATTTTGCCTTGATGAAATATAATTCCATTAAACATATTAATTTCTATATAAAGTTATTTTATCTTTTCCAAATTTAGTATTAATTTTAACTAAATTCTTAAAATTTTTTTTTAGCAATTTTTGAGCATTAAAATTCTTATGATAAACTAATTGAGATAATTTTTTTGGACTTTTAAATAAATAAAATTCATTAAATAATTTCTCTTTTAAAAAACTTTTGGTTAAATCATTTCCTCCCTCAACTAAAAGATTTCTACATCCCGTAATATAAAGTTTCTTAAGCATTTTTTTTAAATCAAAATAGTTTTTATTAGATAGTTTTGATTTGATAATTTTAACTTTTTTTTTTTTAAATTTAAGTATTTTTGATTTAATAGCTTTATTATAAAAAAAAATTGTATTTTTTGAATTTGAGGTTTTAAAAATATAAGATTTATTGTCAGTTTCTAAATTATTATCTAATATTACTCTTTTAGGTGAAAATTTATTTAATTTTTTTAATCTGCAGTTTAACTTTGGATTATCATTATTTAGAGTTTTTTTACTAATTAATAAACTATCATTTTTATATCTTAACAAATGAGTTAATTTATCTGAGAATTTATCTGTAATTCTAGGAGACCCTTTGCTAAATATTAAGTTATTTTTAGATACTGCGATTTTACCTGTCACATAAGGTAGTTTTGTTTTGCGATTAAAAAAGTAAGGTTTATAAAAATTTTCTGCATTTTTTTTTAATAAACCTCTTTTTACTATTATATTATGCCTCTGAAGAATTTTTAGACTTTTTCCACTTACTCTTTTATCTATATCGTTTATTGTGTAGATAACCTCCCCTATTTTACTTTTAATTATCGAATTTGTGCAAGGAGGTGTTTTTCCATAATGATTACAAGGCTCAAGCGTAATGTAAATTTTTGCACCATTTAAATTTTCATTGGTATTCTTTATTGCATTAAATTCAGCATGGGGTCTTCCGTTAAACCCTGTTTGACCGATAGATACAATTTTGTTATTTTTAACAATGACACAACCAACAGATGGATTAGTGCCCGTAAAGCCTTGACGGGTACTTGCTAAAACAAAAGCAAGTTTCATAAAATTGATATCTAATTTCGAAAATTTATTTTTTTTTGTAGACATCTAATTTGTCCACGAATTGAACAAAATCTTTTTCTTCTCTAAAATTTCTATATACTGAGGCAAATCTGACATAAGCAACTGGATCTAGTTCTTTTAAACCTTCCATAACCATTGTACCTATTGTATTTGTTGTGATTTCGCTTTGTCCTAAATCTTCTAAGGATCTAGAAATTTTTGTTATAAATTTTTCAACTGTTTCAGTGTCTATAGGTCTTTTTTTAAGAGCTATATAAACTGACTTTGAAAGTTTGTCTCTATCATATATTGATTTTCTACCATTTTTTTTTATAACAACTAGTTCTCTAAATTGAACTCTTTCAAATGTAGTAAATCTTTTTCCACAAACACATATTCTTCTTCTACGTATTGCCGTGCCGTCTTCTGTGGGTCTCGAATCTACAACTGATGTTTCGCCTTTATTTGCACAAGGACAAATCATTATGACAAATTTTTATAAATCGGAAATGTCGAACATAAATTAATAACTTCTTTTCTAACCTCATTTTCGATTTTTGAATTATCCTCTGGATTTTCAGATAAGCCCCTTATAACTTTAGTTATTAATTCACCTACTTTTTGGAATTCTTTTAAGCCAAAACCTCTGGTAGTAGCTGCTGGCGTACCAAGCCTTATTCCAGATGTAATCATTGGTTTTTCAGTGTCAAAAGGAATACCATTTTTATTACAAGTAATATTGGCATTTTGTAAACTTTCTGCAGCTAAATTACCTTTTACATTAAACGGTCTCAAATCAACTAACATTAAATGCGTATCTGTGCCACCAGAGTAAATTTTGAAACCATTATTTTTAAGTGTCTCAGATAAAATTTTAGCATTAGCTAAAACAGATTTTATATAGACTTTAAATTCAGGTCTTAAAGCCTCTAAAAAACCTGCAGCTTTGGAAGCAATAACATGCATTAATGGACCGCCTTGCAACCCTGGAAATACGGCAGTATTAAATTTTTTTGCTAAATCTTCATGGTTTGTTAAAATAATTCCACCTCGTGCACTTCTAAAAACTTTATGCGTTGTTGAAGTTACCACATGCGCATAATCACACGGATTTGGATAAGCTTTGCCAGCAACTAGACCAGAAAAATGAGCCATATCAACCATGAAATAAGCTCCAACTTTATCAGCAATTTCTCTAAATCTTTTAAAGTCAATTATTCTAGAATAAGCGCTTCCACCTGCAATTATGAGTCTAGGCTTATGTTCTAAAGCGAGTTTTTCAACATTATCATAATCTATTAATTCTGATTTTTTATCAACATCGTATCCGATAGCGTTAAACCATTTACCTGACATTGAAATTTTTAATCCATGAGTAATATGACCACCAGAATTTAGACTCATGCCCATAAAAGTATCCCCTGGATTTAATAAAGCAAAAAAAACTGCACCGTTAGCTTGAGCACCAGAATGAGGTTGAGCATTAGCAAATTTGCAACTAAAAATTTTTTTTAATCTTTCAATTGCTAAACTTTCGGCTACATCAACATGTTCGCATCCATTGTAATATCTTTTTCCAGGATAGCCTTCAGCATATTTATTTGTTAAAATAGAACCCTGTGCCTCCAATACAGCCTGGGAAACAATATTTTCTGATGCAATTAATTCAATATGCTCCTGCTGTCTCTTTAACTCATCTCTAATAGCTCTATACAACTCTGGATCAGTTTTTGATAAACTGTCTTCAAAAAAACTACGATATTGATCATTTATATAACTATTTTCACTAGACATTTTTATATCTTTTTAATCCTTTCTTTATGTCTTCCGCCTTCAAATTTAGTAGTTAAAAATATTTTAACACAATTTATTGCATTTTTTTTTGATAACAGCCTTGATCCTAATGTAATGATATTTGCATCATTATGCAATCTGGATAATTTTGTTGATTTTAAATTAAAGCATTGTACCGCTCTAATGTTTTCGTGTCTATTTGCCGCAATATTCATACCCATGCCTGAACCACACACTAAGATACCTCTATGATGTTTATTAGTCTTAACTTTTTTAGCAACTTTATGGGCATAATCTGGATAATCTACTGTCATGCTGTTATAAGGGCCTAAATCTAAATATTTAATTTTCTTTTTATCTAAAAAATTTTTTATTGACTCTTTTAATTCATAGCCAGCGTGGTCTGAAGAAATAAAAATTTTATTCAAATTAGTTAAATTTATAATTTAAAACGCATGCGACTAGGTGAATTCTATCTTCTTCACCACCATTAAATGCATTATGATATTTTGTATTATTAGTTATCCAAACTGAACCATCAGCTGGCAAATGCTTTGCTACATTTTCTATTACCATGATAGAACCAGGATTAGTAATAATTGGTATATGTAATCTTGGTTCTGGATCTCTGTGCCAACTTAGAGTCGATCGAGGTTCTTTTAGTAATATTCTAACACGACCCAATTTGTACCTAGAGGAAAGTTGATCATATACTTCCTTGAAGTACGTTTTTTTATAATCCTCGATAAACTCTGTATAGGCTGACTCATCAATATTTATGTCTCTTAAAACTTCTTTACCTGAAGAATCTGGTTTAGTCCAATAAACCCCTCTGGCTTTATGACCTTTTATTGAGTCAGGGTCACCAGGTTTTTGAGTTAAGGATATTGAGCTAAAATTAGATACATTTTCAATAGAATTAAAATTTTTTATTTTTAAAATTTCCTTTAAAGCTTTTTGAAGTTCGTGGATATTAAATTTGATATCCTGTTTTTGAAAGTCATTAAAGTTTAATGTCATAATAATTGTTAAATATCTTTTTTAAGATATATTAATATATTACTTTTGTCGCATTTTTATATATAAAACATGATCACTGGAAAATATCCAAGTTTAAGACTTAGAAGAACTAGAAAAGAAAATTGGTCTAGAAAACTATTTGAAGAAAATACATTAAGCTCGAGTGATTTCATATTACCTATTTTTTTAATGGACGGTAAAAACAAAAAGGAAGAAATTTTATCAATGCCCGATGTTTATAGATACTCGATAAACAGAATTGCTCAAATAGTAGATAAAGCAATCGAAAATAAAATTCCAATGGTTGCATTATTCCCAAAAATTAATAATAAACTCAAAAATGATAAGGGAACTGAGGCTTTAAACCATAATAATTTAGTTTGTAAAGGTATTTTAGAAATTAAAAAAAAATATAAAAATCAAATCGGCATCATGTGTGATGTCGCTTTAGATCCCTATACATCTCATGGTCATGATGGGTTACTTAAATCAAATGTAATTCTTAATGATGAAACTATTGAATTATTGATCAAACAATCAATTCTTCAAGCTCAGATGGGATGTGATGTCATTGCGCCATCAGATATGATGGATGGCAGAATTGGTAAAATTAGAAAAGCACTTGATCAAAATGGATACCAAAACATTTTATTATTATCCTATGCAGCTAAATATGCATCCAGTTTTTACGGTCCTTTTAGAGATGCAATTGGGTCTAAAAAATTATTAAAAGGGGATAAAAAAACATATCAAATGGATTTTAAAAACACTAATGAGGCCTTGAGAGAGGTAGCTTTAGATATAAAAGAAGGAGCAGATATGGTCATGGTAAAACCTGGGATGCCTTATCTGGATATAATTAAATCGGTTAAAGAAAAATTTAAAATTCCAGTTTTTGTTTATCAAGTATCAGGCGAATATAGTTTGTTAGCCAACGCAATAAAAAATAAAATTATAAATGAAAATGCCATATATGAGAGTTTAATGGCTTTTAAGAGAGCAGGCGCTAGCGCAATTATATCTTACTATGCCGATAGATTAAATAAAATAATTAAATAATTATTTTAAACTGTTTATAAATAATAATCTACTCACTGGATAATTTAGATTATTTGGCATTAAAATAGTCTTATCCAGAAAGTCACTCACTAATTTTAAACCATCTACTAATATTTTTAAATCATCAACTTGAATATTTTTTTCAATTAAAAACTTGGGAATATTTTTTTTTCCATTGGAAGTTGAAGAAAAATATTGAGTTTCATTTTGAACAATCGATTTTTGAACAAAATTATCTAATTTTAAATCATAACCCAAAGCTTTAAAAAGTTCTAATTCCCAATAAATGTATTTTTTTAGCCAATTATTAATTTCTAACAATAAAAATAAATTTTCTAACAATTCATAAATCGAGTAATTTTTTTGAAATTCAGCTGTCAAAATTTTAATTAAAAACATAGCTGATGTTATGCAAAAAAGTTTTTGTTTATGATCAAAATATTGAGGTGTGTAAGCCTCTATAATTTCAATTTTAAGATAGCCAATTTTTAAATTATTTTTAGAACTATAATTTATATGAAGCTTATTACCAATTTGTAAATAATTTTTTATTTTTTTAGAAGTTGCACCAAAAATAATTCCTGATATTTTTCCATGATCCTTAGTAAAAAATTCAGCAATTATTGAATTTTCATTATATCTATTTTTTGAAATTAAGAAGCCGGTATCCTGCCAATACATGACTATTTTATATTAATTAAGCAGGAAATTGCTGCATTTTGTTCCGCATCTTTTTTTGAATTACCCTCACCAAAAAAATATTTTGTATTAATTAATTTAACAGCTACTTTAAAGAAAGGTCTATGACGTGGACCAGTATTAGAAATTAATTTATAAATTGGCAATTTCTTGAATTTTTTCAAAGATAGTTCTTGAAGTTTTGTTTTAGCATCAACTTGGGTAATAATGCTATTTGTAATATGATCTTTCCAAAGTAGGTAAATTATTCTCTCAACAACATCAAAACCTTTTTCTAAATACAAATAACCTAAAAAAGCCTCACAACAGTCAGAAATGATTTTATCTTCAATTATATTTTTTTTATTTTTTGAATTTAAAGTTATTATGTAGTGATCAAGATAGATACTTCTTGCAATCTGAAGACAGGTTTTTTTATTAACCAGGGCTGCGAACTTTTTATCTAAAACACCAACTCTTTCATCAGGGTAAATGTCTAATAATTTTTTTGAAATCACTAATCCTAGCACTCGATCACCTAAAAACTCTAACTTTTCATAATTGTTATTACTATTGATACTTTTATGGGTTAAGGATTGAACTAATAAATTTTGATTTTTAAATTTAATATTTAATTTTTTTTCTAAATTTGTATAATCTATTATCATTAAATGATTTTTTTAAAAAACCTATCAAATCTTAATGATTTATTCCATTTCCAAAATGAAAAAAAACTTCCGACATTTTTATCAGATGAAAAAAAAATTAATTGAGCTTTACCAACTAAATTATCTTGATGAACGTAACCAACACTAGACAAAAATCTACTATCTTTGGAACAGTCTCGATTATCTCCTAAAAAAAAGTAATAACTATTAGGAATTATAAAAATATCTGAGTTTTGATATGAATTTTTTTTTAAGTATGCGGATTTATGAATTTTTTCATCTGACAGTTTTTCATCAAAGGTGAAGACATCGATTGTGCTGTTACCACAAAAAATTTTATCATTACTAGATGTCTGTGATTTTGAAATTTTTTTATTATTAAGATACAATTCACCATTAATAAACTGTATTTGATCCCCAGGCAGACCAATGAGTCTTTTAATATAATCAGTTCTATTATCAGCAGGTGTTTTAAATACAACAACGTCGCCTCTATTTGGCTGTTTGTAAAAAATTCTCCCATTTAAAAGTGGAGGACTAAATGGAAATGAATGCTTACTGTAACCGTACGAATATTTAGTTACGAATAACCTGTCACCAACAAGCAATGTTGGTTCCATTGAAGAAGAGGGTATATAAAATGGTTGAAGAAATAAAGATCTAATTACTACAGCAATAATTAATGCATATAATAAAGTTTTAATATTATCGTAAAAAAAAAACTTATTTAATTTCATTAACTTTCAATAATTGTAAAAGCAATTGAATAATTTTTTTCATCAGCTATTGAAAGAAATAAATTAAATTTTTTGATTTTAAATGTTTTTTGAATAATTCGTTTTACTTTATAGTTTGTATTATAATAGGGTTTTCCAAATTTATCATTAAAAATTTCTATGTCTTTAAAATTTAATCCTTTACGAAATCCTAGACCTAAAGCTTTAGCAAATGACTCTTTTGCTGCAAATCTTTTAGAATAGTAGAACATTTTATTTTTAATTGATTTGGAATTTAAAATTTCTTTTTTACTAAAAATTTTATTGATAAAGTTTTTATTTTTTGCCAAATTTTTAATTCTGTGATTTTCAATAATATCAACGCCAATTCCAAGGGTCTTCATCAATCAATTTTTTAGAATTTTTTTAAAATTTTTTATAACTTGATTAATACCTACAAATATAGACTCCCCAATTATAAAATGACCTATATTAAATTCTTTAATTTGGTCAATTTTATTTAAAATTTTAGTTGTTTCATAATCTAAGCCGTGTCCTGCATGAACTTCTATACCCAGATGATTTGCTAATATTGAACAATTTTTAATTTTGTTAAATTCGCTTAAATAATTTTTTTTTGATTTAACTAAATTAGATAATTTGCCTGTATGTATCTCTATACAATCCACATTAATTTCTTTACAAATTTTGACATCCTTAATTGAAGGATTGATAAACAGGCTAGTTCTAATTTTTTTTTTTTTAAATTTTTTGATTATTTTTTTTAGATCAGTTTTATTAAAATCAAGATTTAATCCACCCTCAGTAGTTATTTCTTTTCTTTTCTCTGGTACTACACAAATAAAATCTGGCATGATATTTAAGGCTTTTTTTACAATTTCAGAATTCATTGAAATTTCTAGATTAACTAAAACTTTATCTAGTTTACAAATTTGTTTAGCGTCTGTATCATTGATATGTCTTCTATCCTCCCTTAAATGAATAGTAACTGAGTCTGCACCACATTTTGCAACAAATTTTGCTGCATATAATGGATCTGGATGACTTTCACCTCTTGCATTTCTTAATGTTGCAACATGATCTATATTTAAACCTAATCTTTTCATTTGATAAATCTACTTCCCGGCTCTGTTGTTGGTATTAGTTTTAAATGAGCTGGCAAACTATTTGACTTAAAGGTTGGTACATTGATTTTTATATGAGATATAATTTTTGTTTTAATCTTAAGGGTTTTTTTATTAGATCTGTCAATGATTGATGCAAAACCCAAAACTTTTGCTTTAGCTTTCTTTATTAATCTAACACATTCTAAACTAGATTTTCCTGTTGTGATGACATCCTCGATGATTAAAACATTAGTATTTTTTTTAATTTTAAACCCTCTGCGTAGTGTAAACTGACCCTTGACTCTTTCACAAAAAATAGTCTCGCATTTTAAAATTTTTCCTATTTCATATCCAATAATAATTCCTCCTATTGCTGGGGATAGAATTAAATCAATATTTTTAAATTTTTTTTTAATTTTTAAAGCTAAAGACTTACAAATTTTATTTGCTAAGTGTGGAAAACTTAAAAGTTTAGCGCATTGAACATATTTATCGGAATGTAATCCAGATGATAAAACAAAATGGCCCTCTAATAAAGCATCAGTTTTTTTTAAAATATTTAAGGATTTTTTGTGTGAAAGCATTTCTTTTATCTTCGTGTCTGATTATCTTAAATTTTATACTCTTTTGTTTTAGTTCAGCAATAAAATTTGTAAAATTTTTAAGATTATTAATAACTAATTTGAATTTAAAATTAATATAATTTGTATTTCGTCCAGCCATTTCTAGGCTTGATATATTAAGTTTATGAGATCCTATTAAAGATGAAATTTCACCTAATTGGCCTGGTTTGTCGGGAAGTGAAATCCATAAAGTAGTATTATATTTCTTTATATTTTCCTCTTTCTCTTCTCCTTTTTCAGACCAATACCTTCTTATAGCGGCTCTAGCCTTTCCAGTTTTGGTTATAGGTATCCAGTGTAAAGATGGTGATTTATTTTTTCCAGTGATAATATTAACTCTATCACCATTTCTAAGTATCGATTGCAATTCACTCCTATTGCCATTGATTTCACAACCAATTGCAGTATCCCCTATTTTAGTGTGAACAGCATACGCAAAATCAATTGGAGTCGCTCCTTTTGGCAATTTTATTACAGATCCTTTTGGTGTGAAGCAAAATACGTTTTCTTGAAACATCTGTAACTTTGTATATTCATAAGAGTGCTCAGGATTTTCATTTTTTTCGATTATTTCAACAAGATCTCTTAACCAATCATACTCCATTGAAGTCAAAGAATTAAATTTTTCAGAAGATTTATATTGCCAATGTGAAGCTATGCCTCTCTCTGCAAAATCGTGCATTTCTTTGGTCCTAATTTGAATTTCAATAGGCTTTTTATTTGAACCAATAACTGCAGTATGCAAAGACTTGTAACCGTTAATTTTTGGTGAGGAAATGTAATCTTTAAATTTTCCAGGGATACAATTCCATTTTTTGTGAAAGATACCTAGTGTTTTGTAACAATCTTCAACTGTATCTAAAATAATTCTAAAACCAACGATATCAGTTATTTGCTCTAGAGAAACTCTTTTTTTTTGAAGTTTACTCCAAATTGAAAAAGGAGTTTTTTCTCTACCAAAAATTTCTGCCTTAATAAAATTTTCATTTAGAATATTTATTAACTCATTGGACAAAACATTAAATAAATTTTTTTTATCTTGTTTGATTTCTTCTAGCCTTTTTTTTATTAATTCTCTCGCATCATTATTTAATATTTCAAATGATAAATCCTCTAATTCATCTCTTATTACATGCATACCCATTCTTTCAGCTAATGGAGCATAAATTTCCATTGTTTCCTGGGATATTCTTTTTCTTTTGTTATCTATTTTTATAGATTTGATAGTTCTCATATTGTGTAACCGATCAGCAATCTTGACAAATAAAACTCTTATATCTTTTGATGTTGCTAAAATTAATTTTCTAAAATTTTCAGCCTTAGAATTATTTAGAGCTGTATTTTCAAAGACTGATATTTTTGTTACACCCTCTACTAAGTCAGCAATTTCAGTGCCAAATTCATGCTTAATTGTATCATACGTCGCTAAAGTATCCTCTATTGTGTCGTGTAACAAACCAGTTGTGATTGTTGCGCTGTCTAACTTCAAATCAGCGAGAATAACCGCAACTTGAATTGGATGAATTGAATATGGATCACCGGATATTCTTTTTTGATTTTCGTGGGCTTTAATAGCAAAATTGTAAGCTTTAACTAATTTTTCTTGATTAAAAAAACTATTATAATTTTTAACTCTATTAACTAATTCATCTGAACTGATCATATTTATTAATACAACATTATAGCACTAAATTAAATTTGTTTTATAGATTTAATATCTTTAGCTGAAAGAGAAAAGATCATTTTTTTTATGTCTCTTCTTAAAACTGGATGTCTCCAATTCTTATTTATTTCAAATAACGGGATTAAAACAAAGTTTCGGTGATGCATCGATTTGTGTGGTAAAACAACTTCATTTTTGCAAACCAAATTGTTAAAATCGATAATATCGATATCACATTCTCTTGGATAATTTTTTGGATTTTTTTTTCTACCCAATAAAATTTCTATTGATTTACAAATTTTCAATAATTCCAATGGCTCTAAATTTGTAAAAACTTTTAAGACAATATTTATAAATTTTGGATATTTAGAATTTGGCCAAGATAATGACTCGTAATAACTGGAAGTCTTTAATGTTTTAATATTATGAAAATTTAAATAATATTTAGCTAAATTTATATTTCTGAATCTATTTCCAATATTAGAACCAATGCCTAGATAAATACCTGTTTTATCCTGATTTTCTAATAAACCTTGATTTTTCACGACTCCAGTCTCGATTTTTTTTTACAGCTCTTTTATCGAATAATTTTTTTCCTTTTGCAATAGCTAGTTCTATTTTCACTTTTCCTTTTTTAAAATACATTTTAGTTGGAACAATTGTAAGGCCATCTCTTTGTATTTTACCTATTATTTTAAAAATTTCTTTTTTATTTAACAAAAGTTTTCTTTCATCATTTGGTCGATGATTTGAATAACTTGCTTGTTTGTAAGCAGCGATATGCGAATTTATCAAAACTAACTCTCCATTTTTTTCGACAGCATATGAATCGGCAATATTAACTTTACCATCCCTAATTGATTTAATTTCAGAGCCCTTTAGAACAATCCCAGCTTCTAAAAGATATTCAAAAAAATAATTAAAATTTGCTTTTCTATTTAAACAAATAACTTTTAAACCAGAATTGGTTTTTTGACTCATTTAATTAGTTTTGCAGATTGCAGGGCTTTCTTAATAATAACCTGAGTATTTTCTGATACCCTAACTAAAGGCAATCTTACTTCGTCTTCACATAAATTCATCAATTTTGCTGCAAATTTTACTGGACTTGGGTTGCTTTCAATAAACATTGATTGATGAACTGGTTGTAGAATTTTATCTAAAATTTTTGCTTCCTTTTTTTCCTTAACATTATTTGAAATGGAAAATTTTTGAAAATCAGAGCAAAGTTTAGGAGCAATATTAGCTGTAACACTAATAGAACCTACACCACCTCTTTGATTGAATTCGTAGGCATTATCGTCATTACCAGTTAATTGTATAAAGTCTTTACCCATTTTTTTTAATTGCTGATCAACTCTATCTAAATTTCCAGTCGCATCCTTAACACCAACAATGTTTTTTAATTCATATAAACGAGCCATTGTATCAACTGTCATATCGACTACAGATCTTCCTGGTATATTATAAATTATTATTGGTAACCCACATCTATCATTAATTGCCTTGAAGTGTTGATATAAACCTTCTTGAGTAGGTTTGTTATAATAAGGTGTAACAATTAAAGCGGCATTTGCGCCGGCTTTTTCTGCATGAGTTGTTAAAGATATTGCTTCAGCAGTAGAGTTAGATCCAGTTCCAGCTATAACGGGTATTTTTCCTTTAGCTTCTTGAACGCACAAATCTATTATTCTTTCATGTTCAGCGTGGCTTAAGGTAGGTGACTCGCCTGTAGTGCCTGCAGGAACTAAACCATTAGTTCCATTGTTAATATGAAAATGAATTAATTTTATATAAGACTCTTCATCTAATTTATTTTCTTTAAATGGAGTAATTAAAGCAACATTTGAACCTTTAAACATAAACACTTATAACATATTTTATTGATTCATATAATAAAAGTTTATGTCAAAAAAAAAATTAATCTTTTTTTTACTTACTTTGATAATTTCTTTTACATCGTATAATAAAATCACTGCTATAGAGGTACAAATAATACCATTAAAAAAACCAAACTTATCAAAACAGGAAAATAATTCTAAAATTATAATTAACAGTTCGAAACCACTGCAAAAACCCAAAATAAAAAATGAGACAACAGAACAAATTGTAATACTAGATACAAAATTAGATAAAAAACTTGAATTAAAAGTTCCCAAAAAAAAGCCATTAATTGCTCAAACAAACAAAAAGCCAGAAATAAAAATTTCACAACATTATAATTTAACTGACTTTGAGATTGCAAAAAAGGCTGTAAATGAAATGAAAAATAAAAAATGGGATACATCATTAAAAACTGCAAAAAAAGCATCCGATAATTCAATTCATAATTTTATTCAATGGAATTATCTATTGACCACTGAAAATACAGCTTCATTTTATGATTATAAGAATTTTATTGAAAAAAATAAAAATTATCCAAATATTGATAAATTAAGAGTCCTTGCAGAAAATAAACTTTCAATTGATACATTATCACCAAAAAAAATAATAGACTGGTTTAAATTATATGAACCATTGAGTGGTTATGGTCAGATCTTATTGGGTGAGAGTTATATTTATATAGGTCAATATAACAAAGGTAAGGAATTAATTAAAAAAGGTTGGATCACTGCTGATTTATCAAAAAATCAATTAACTTTATTCCAAAAAAAATATAAAAAATATCTTGAACCAATTGACCAAATTAAAAGAGCTGATTATTTGGCTTGGAGTAATAAATCCTCAGACTTAAAAAATTTATTAAATTTCTTACCAACAAATTTCAAACTCTTATATACGGCTAGACAAATGTTAATGACAAATGCAAAAGGTATTGACCAAGCTATAGCAAATGTTCCACAAGACCTTTTAAATGATGCTGGTTTAAATTATGATCGGTTAAAGTGGAGAAGAAAGCGAGACCTTATTGATGGTTCGGTTGAAATTTTAACAAAGATTAAAAATAATAAAGAATACCTTGTAAATCCTGAAAAATGGTGGGTTGAACGTGAGTTTATCTCAAGAAGATTAATCTATGAGAAAAAATACGATCTAGCCTATAAAATTACAAAAAATCATGGACTTAATGAGGGTCCTGAATTTGCTGATGCCGAGTGGATGAGTGGATGGATAGCATTAAGCTTTTTAAAAGAACCTCTATTATCAATCAGCCATTTTAATAATTTTTATAATAATGTAAATTATCCAATTAGTAAATCTCGAGGTGGATTCTGGCTAGGACGTGCTTATGAAAAATTAAATGATTTTGAAAATTCAAAAATTTGGTACCAAGAGGCGGCTAAATATTTAACTACTTATTATGGTCAACTAGCCTATATGAAGATAAATCCTAAAGGTAATTTTAAATTAGAAGATGACATAAAAGCAAGTGAGGAATATAAAGATATTTTTTTTAGCAATGAACTTGTAAAAATTGTTTATCTTTTAAATGATTTAAATGAGAACACTTATGCTAAATTTCTCTTAAGGCATCTTGCAAACGATAACGTTAATGCTGGGAGTGAAATCCTTGCAGCAGAGTTGGCCTCTAGTATTAATAGACCGGATTTTGCTATACAAATAGCAAAATTTGCTTCATATGAAAAAAGATTTCATAATAAATACAATTATCCAATTTTAGACATTCCTAAAGAAGTCAATGGTCGTAAAATTCCAGAGGCTGCACTTATTTTATCTATAATAAGACAAGAAAGTGAATTTCATTTAAGCGCTGGCAGTCATGTTGGAGCTCTAGGTTTGATGCAAATAATGCCACCGACAGCCAAAGTTGTTGCAAAGCAAGCTAATCTACCTTACTCAAAATCAAGACTTACCTCAGATGCCGAATATAACATAAATCTTGGTTCACATTATATAGCAGGATTAATTTCAGATTATGAGGGTTCTTATACTTATGCATTAGCCGCTTATAATGCTGGTCCTAGTAGAGTTTCGAGTTGGAAAAAAATAAATAAAGATCCACAAAAAAAACAAATTGATTATGTAGATTGGATTGAATTAATAAGATTTTCAGAAACAAGAAACTACGTTCAACGTGTTTTAGAAAATTATAACGTATATAGATATATCCTAGAAAAAAAACCAATTCCAATGAAAGATTTTTTTAAAAATTAACACTTTTCATACAATATATTAATAAATTATTTATACATAATTGTTTTGATATGTATCCAATTGTATCGCGTGAATTATTATTATATTAATTATTTTTTCTATTATTTAATTTTCCTGGCGGAGGATAAGAGATTCGAACTCTTGGAACATCTTTCGACGTTCGGTCAGTTAGCAACCGACTGGTTTAATCCATCTCACCCAACCCTCCGTGCTAGGATATTTTTTCTAGTAGTATAAGGTAATCCTGTCGCTACCAGGTACAAATCTTGTAGCATAAATTATTTAATTATTCTAATTTTTTTATCACTGCTAAGTCATTAACAATTTAATCAATTATTCTAGCTGGTTTTGAAGTAAAACTTCTATAAATCTAGTTTTGATATGTTTTTTAAATTTTAAGATAATTAAATTATTAAGTTTTTTTATTTAATTCTAAACGTTTGAATTAACAATAGCTTCACAAACCAAAGCAACTACTAATTTTTAAAAATTAGGAATAATGAGCTCACTATTGAATATTTTTCAAACTCTCCGCTTTATAATAATTTAATAAACATCAATGTGATCTATTGAAAATTTAATATTTATAAAGTAATTGTTGGTCATAATTATGAAAAATAAATACTCAATATTCTCATTAGTTAAAAATGCTTTTTCATATCATGAAAATTGGGAAAAAGCATGGAAAGACCCTACTCCAAAAAAAGAATATGATGTGGTTATTATTGGTGGTGGTGGTCATGGCTTGGCAACTGCCTACTATCTTGCAAAAAAACATGGGATGAAAAATATTGCAGTAGTTGAAAAAGGCTGGATTGGTGGAGGTAATACTGGACGAAATACAACAATAATTAGATCTAATTATTTATGGGATGCAAGTGCAGGTTTGTACGATCACGCGCTAAAAATTTGGGAGAATCTATCAACAGAATTAAATTATAATGTGATGTTCAGTCAAAGAGGAGTAATGAATCTTGCTCACAACTTGCAAGACGTGAGAGATTTAAAAAGAAGAACTCATGCCAATAGATTGAATGGTATAGACTCAGTTTATTTAACTACAGATGAAGTTAAAAAATTTTGTCCAATAATAAATACTTCACAAAAAATTAGATATCCAGTATTAGGTGGAACTTTACAAAAAAGAGCTGGCACAGCAAGACATGATGCTGTTGCATGGGGATATGCAAGAGGTGCTGACGAAATGGGTGTTGACATAATCCAGAACTGTGAAGTTAAAGGAATAAAAAGAACTTTTGACAGTGTTGAAGGTATTGAGACTACAAGAGGTTTTATAAAAACGAGAAAAATTGGCGTAGTTGCTGCTGGTCATTCAAGCGTTATTGCAAGTATGGTCGGTTTAAGATTGCCACTTGAAAGTAAACCACTTCAAGCTTTGGTGTCAGAACCAGTAAAACCAATTATAGATACTGTTGTTATGTCAAATGCAGTTCATGCTTACATTAGTCAATCAGATAAAGGTGAACTTGTTATTGGTGCTGGAACTGACGATTATGTTTCCTATACTCAAAAAGGAAGTCACGACATAATTGAAGGTACTTTGAATGCTATACTAGAACTATACCCAATCTTTAGTAGAATGCGCATGTTAAGACAATGGGGAGGAATAGTTGATATCTGTCCTGATGCAAGTCCAATAATAAGCAAAACTTCTATTAAAGGATTGTATTTTAATTGTGGATGGGGAACTGGCGGTTTTAAAGCTACACCAGGATCGGGTGACTTGTTTGCTCATACTATTGCAAATGATGAACCTCACAAATTAAATGCTGCATTTAATCTTAATAGATTTGTAAGTGGTGATCTTGTTGATGAACACGGTGCTGCGGCAGTCGCACATTAATGTTTTTAATAAATTGTCCTTTTTGTGGTGAAAGGGAACAAAGCGAATTCAAGGCTGGAGGGGAAGCTCATATTTTGCGCCCTAAACAACCCACTGAATTAAGTGATGATGAATGGGCTGAATATTTATTTATGAGAAAAAATATAAAAGGTATTCAGTTTGAAAGATGGAATCATTCTCACGGTTGCAGAAAATGGTTTAATGTTATTCGAGACACATCTAACGATCAAATTAAAGCTGTATATAAAATGGGTCAAAAACCACCTGCTATTTAATTAATGGTAAAAAATCTTAGAACTAAAGGAAGTAAATTTATCGATCAAACATCTCGTGTTAGTTTCAAGTTCAATGGAACTAAATATTTTGGATTTAAGGGAGATACATTAGCTTCAGCACTTTTAGCAAATAATATACACCTGATTGGAAGAAGTTTTAAATATCATCGTCCACGGGGAATTATGACAGCAGGTTCCGAGGAACCAAATGCAATAGTTCAAATAAATGATAATACAGCTTTTACAGAGCCCAATGTAAGAGCGACTGAAATAGAAATCTATGAAGGACTTAAAGCCAAAAGTCAAAATTGTTGGCCAAGTGTAAATTTTGACATAGGCGGCATTAATAATTTTTTATCACCTATTTTGCCTGCTGGATTTTATTACAAAACATTTATGTGGCCTGCGAGTTTTTGGTTAAAATATGAATATTTTATAAGACATTCAGCAGGTCTTGGAAAATCACCTAAGCTTCCAGATCCAGATATTTACGAACATAAGTATATTCATTGTGATGTATTAATTATTGGAGGTGGTATTTCAGGAATAATGGCTGCAAAAATGTCGGCTAAAAGAGGTTTAAATACATTATTAGTTGATGAAAATCCAAATATTGGTGGATCTACAATTTTTCAAAATTCAAAATTTTATAAAATTAATAATCAAACTTCATGTTCTTGGTTAGAAAACGAAATTAAAGAAATTAATAAATTTAAAAATTTAATTATTAAAACAAGAACGAGTATTGCAGCATTTCACGGTTACAATTTTTTGCTTGCAAGAGAAAATTTAACTGATCATCTTCCTGCAAATGAAAAAAAATATAAAGTTAGACAAAGACTTCTTAAAATTAGAGCAAAAAAAGTAATCTTAGCCACAGGCGCTTTAGAACGACCTTTAGTTTTCAATAATAATGATCGTCCTGGAATAATGTTATCGTCTGCTATTAAAAAATATGCTGATTTTTTTGGTGTAGCTTGTGGTAAAGAAAATATCTTATTTACTAATAATGATACTGCATATGAGACTGCAATCTCTTTAGATCAAAAAGGAATTAAAGTAAACGCTATAATTGACATTAGAGAAAATTGTAATTCAGAAATATCTAAAGAAGTTGAAGCAAATGGAATTAAAATTTACAGATCTAGTACAGTGGTTGATACATATGGCTATAAAAGAATAAAGAAAATATCTGTGATGCAATTATCTAGTGATGGCCAATCCGTTAAAGGACAAAAATTATTTATAAACTGTGATTGTCTTGGAATAGCAGGTGGATGGACGCCAGCTGTTCATCTATTCACTCAATCCGGAGGTAAATTAGAATTTGATGAAAAAGATCAAATTTTCGTCCCAAAAATATATCCTTCTAAACAAATTAGCATAGGTTCATGCAATGGAGATTTTGAACTAGATCAAATTATTTATAAAAATACAAAAATTCTAAAAGAATTTTTGGAAATAAGTGAAAGTGAATACGATAATATAGATGTAAGTGGAGCGAGTAATTTAAATAAAAGAAATATATGGTTACTACCTTCTGATAAAATTTTAGGAAAAACCAAATCATTCATCGATTATCAAAATGATGCAACAGCAAAAGATATTAAATTAGCTCTAAGGGAAGGATTTAGATCAATAGAACATGTAAAAAGATATACAACGACAGGCATGGGTACTGATCAAGGAAAACTTGGTAATATGCACGCACTTGGGATAATTGCAGAAACTACAGGAGTAAAGATGAGTGAATTAGGTACAACTACATTTAGACCTCCCTACACTCCTTTACCATTTGGAACTATTGTTGGAAGAAATGTTGGTGAGTTTTTTGATATAACCAGAAAAACACCAATTAATGATTGGCATGTTAAAAATAATGCTAAATTTGAAAATGTTGGTCAGTGGAAAAGAGCTTGGTATTATCCTGTTAATAATGAAAGTATGCATGATGCAGTACAAAGAGAAAGTAAAGCCGCAAGAGAAAGTGCTGGTATATTAGATGCATCAACATTAGGTAAAATAGATATACAAGGCACTGATGCTTCAGAATTTCTAAATAGAGTTTACACTAATTCATGGACAAAGCTCGATATAGGAAAATGTAGATATGGTCTGATGCTGAATGAGGATGGAATGGTTTATGATGACGGAGTAACTACACGTCTTGATAAAAACCATTTTATTATGACAACTACTACCGGTGGGGCGGCTAATGTTCTAGCTAAACTTGAAGATTATCTTCAAACTGAATGGCCTGAGCTTGATGTTTATTTAACTTCAGTCACTGATCATTATGCAACAATAAGTATTTGTGGACCTAATAGTAAAAAAATAGTTTCTAAAGTAATACCAAATTTAGATCTGTCAGAGGTGAGTCTGCCCCATATGTCTTTTAAGAATACAATCATAGATAATATTAAATGCAGAGTCATGAGAATTAGTTTTACAGGTGAACAAAGTTACGAAATTAACATTCAAGCAAATTACGGAATGTCACTTTGGGAAAAAATTATGGATTGCGGTAAAGAATTCAATATTACACCTTATGGAACGGAAACAATGCATTTACTTAGAGCAGAAAAAGGATTTATTATTGTAGGTCAAGACACTGATGCTACTTTAACGCCCATTGATTTGCAGATGGATTGGATAGTTAGTAAAAAGAAATACGATTTTATAGGCAAAAGATCACTTTACAGATCAGATACCATGCGTGATGATAGAAAACAATTAGTTGGATTGCTGACTGAAGATCCAAATGAGGTTCTTGAAGAAGGAGCACAAATTGTTGCAAATTTAAACCAAAAACCTATTGAAATGTTAGGACACGTTACCTCAAGTTATTTTAGCCCTAATTTAAATAAATCTATTGCATTAGCAGTAGTCAGAGGTGGAAAAAAAATGTTAGGTCAAAAACTTTTTATACCAATGGAAAATAAAAATATCAATGTTACGATTGTTGATCCAGTCTTTTTAGATAAAGAGAATAATAGATTAAATGCTCAATTATAATTCATCATTAATAAAAGAAAATTCTTATTCAGAATTATCAATGAAAGCAATAAATCCTATTATGAAATTTATTATTAGAGGGAGAAAAAGAGAATTTTTATCAGGTGTAGGCAAAACACTTAATATGATTTTACCTACCGAGCCTTGTACTTCTTCTAGTAATAATGACACCACAGCCATATGGCTAAGTCCAGACGAATGGATGGTTTTTTCTAACAACGTAGTCAACAAGGACATAAATAGTTATGAGTTAGAAAATCTTCTTGTCAATACAATATCAAAAGCTAATTTAGGGGCTATTACAGATGTGACAGATCAATATGTATTAATTAACATTAAGGGAAAAAAAATTTTCGACCTACTTTCTTTGGGTTGTCCTTTTAATTTTAATGACTTTAGAAATAAAAAAGGAAGTGTGATACAAAGTTTGATAGCAAAAATTGATATCATAGTGCATCTTAAAGAAATCGATAATATTAATTTACTAGTAAGAAGATCATACTCAGAACATTTATACTCATTTTTATGCGATGCTGCGTCAAGAATTTAAGTTACTTTAAATTATAATCAGATAACATTTCTTATGAAAAAAATATTAATTTTAGCAATCCTTTTACTTTACCCTTTTACCGTCAACTCAGAGTCTAGATTAAATAAAATTTTATCAAATGGCGAGTTGAAAGTTGGAACTACTGGTGATTGGGATCCAATGTCTTTAAAAGATCCTACAACAAACGAATATAAAGGTTTTGATATTGATGTAATGAATGAGTTAGCAAAAGATATGGGTGTAAAATTAATATTTGTACCGACCGATTGGAAAACTATTGTTTCGGGAATTTCATCAAACAGATACGATTTATCGACCAGTGTAACAAAGACTCCTCAAAGAGCTTTAGTTGTGGGATTTAGCAATTCTTATTATAAGTATGGAACTGTCCCTTTGGTATTGAAGAAAAATTTTAAAAAATATCCAACTTGGGAGTCTCTTAACAATGAAAAAGTCATTATAGCCACAACATTAGGTACTTCGCAAGAAGCTAAAGCAAAAGAATTTTTTCCAAAATCTAAATTACAATCTGTAGAAGCGCCTGCAAGAGATTTTCAGGAAGTTTTAGCTGGGAGAGCTATTGCAAATATAACAAGTTCTACTGAGGCAAATAAATTAATTATTACTTATCCAGAGCTAGCAATAGTAGAAGATGGAATTAAAGATCCTGCTGTTTTATCAATGATGGTAGATCAAG
>VGCG01000006.1 GCA_016870175.1 Alphaproteobacteria bacterium | reverse complement strand
GGGTTATTTCTTGACTCGATTACCCTTATTTCAGGTGTGTTTTCGTTGCTTGCTTTGAGTGCGATTTGCTCCCCAAATAAAGTGCCTACTCCTATGCCAGATCCATTATAACAGCCTGCAACAAAAATATTATTATCAATTTTCTCAAAAATTTGTGAGCCATTTCTTGATCTAGATACAATTCCAGACCATGAAGATTGAATAATGTCATCTGGTAATTGGGGAAATCTTTTTTTTATACCAATCTTTTGTTTAACAGATCTAGTGTTTAACTCTAATTGAGACATTTTAAATGGATTATGAACCTCAGCTGTATTTCTTATTAAAATTCTTCTATCTTTGGTCATTCTAACGGTTGCACCCATAGGACGTACTGATAAAACACCCCATTCTTTTGGCCTTCCGATATGATTAAATTCTTCATCTGTTAAAGGTCTTGTCATACTAGCTGTTAAAGTAATTGGAAAATTGTAGTTAGTTTTAATTCCAAGTGATCTCAAAAAACCATTAGTAGCAAATATAATTTTTTTTGTAATTATTTGTCCATTTTTAAAATTACATAAAATAAAATCATTTTTTTTTGACCATTTTAACAGAGTTGAATTTTCAAATAATTTAACATTTTTAGGCAAAGTATCTATCATTGCTCTAACTAATTTTCCTGGATGTAATAAAATTCCTCCTTTAGTATAAAGAGCAATATTATAAAAATTTGTGCCTAGTCTTTTTTTTAATTCATCGGATAATAATAAATTGTTTTCAAATCCTAATTTTGAGAGTGTATCTGAAAAACTTATTAAAATTTTTCGATCTTCAATTTTAGATGAAGCAAAATATTTGCCACACTCATTCCATTCACAATCAACTTGATATTCTTTGACAAATTTTTTTACAGACTCAATTCCTAATTTATAAATATCGGACTTTTTTTGATAATTTTTTAATTCCTTATTGGATGTAAACCCATCATTAATTGTTGTATCAACTAAATACCCAGAATTCCTCGCACTTGCACCCTCGCCCGCTAATTGAGAGTCAGCTAATAATATTTTTTGATTTGGATATAATTGTCCTAATTTTCTTGCTGCTGATAACCCTGTGTATCCCGCTCCTATAATTAGCCAATCACATTCTTCATTGGATCGTAAAATATTAATATTTGTTCTTTGGGTAAGATCATTAATCCAACTACAACCATTGTCATTTATCACTTGCATAATAAGAGATTGGGATTTTTTTTAAAATTTTAAGAAACTAAAGAAGCTTGCTTCTTCATATCTTCTTTTTTAATTCCTGCAATTCTTACTGGTTTTTTCATAGCATCTCTTCTAAAAGGCTCACCTAATTCTTGATTTAAAATTACTTCTATGAATGTAGTAATTCCTTTTTTTTGCTCTTCACACGATTTTTTAATAGCGTTGGTAGTTTCTTGCATAGTTCTAACAGTTATACCTTTAAAACCACAAGCATCAGCGACTTTTGCATAGCTTAATTTAGGATCGAGTTCCGTGCCAACAAAATTATTATCAAACCAAAGGGTAGTATTTCTTTTTTCCGCACCCCATTGATAGTTTCTAAAAATAACCATTGTTATTGCTGGCCATTCTTTTCTAGCGCATGAGCTCATCTCGCTCATACTTATTCCAAAAGCACCATCACCTGCAAAACCTATAACTGGTGTATCTGGACATCCAATTTTAGCGCCCAAGATTGAGGGAAAACCATAGCCACAAGGACCAAATAACCCTGGGGCTAAATATTTTCTTGGTTTTTCAAATGTAGGGTAGGCATTTCCTATCGCGCAATTATTTCCAATATCACTAGATATTATTACATCATCTGGCATACCTGCTTGTATTGCTCTCCATGCCTGTCTTGGTGACATTCGATCTGAGTCTCTTTCTCTGGCATCTTTATTCCAATTGGTACCATGATCATCATCTTCGTGGTCTAGACTAGATAATTTTTGTAACCAGGCTGATTTTGTCTGATGGATTAAATCTTTTCTAAATTGACGATCTTTGTGCCCAGCGTCTGAAGATAAATTAGACAAAATTTGTTTTGCAACTAATTTTGCATCACCACAAATTCCGACTGACACTTTTTTTGTAAGACCAATTCTATCTGAATTAATATCTACTTGAATAATACTGGCATTTTTTGGCCAATAATCAATTCCATATCCTGGTAAAGTAGAAAAAGGGTTTAATCTTGTACCAAGAGCTAATACGACATCTGCTTTTGAAATTAATTCCATAGCTGCTTTTGATCCATTATAACCTAAAGGACCACAAGCTAGCGGATGACTACCTGGAAAACTATCATTGTGTTGGTAGCCTGAACAAACAGGTGAGTCTAATTTTTCAGCGAGTTTTTTAGTTTCTTCAACCGCTCCTCCAATAACAACTCCTGCTCCGGCTAAAATAACTGGAAATTTTGCGTCGGATAAAAGTTTTGCTGCTTTTTTAATAGCTTCAATTCCACCCGCTTGTCTTTCAAGTCTAACAATTGGTGGTAATTCTATATCTATAACTTGACACCAATAATCTCTCGGAACATTGATTTGAGCAGGAGCAGAACCTCTAATAGCTTTTTCTATTACTCTGTTTAATACCTCGGCCATTCTAGAGGGGTCTCTAACCTCTTCCTGATAACAAACCATATCTCTAAACAAATTCATTTGCTCAACTTCTTGGAAACCACCTTGGCCCATAGTTTTATTTGCAGCCTGAGGAGTTACTAATAAAAGAGGAGTATGATTCCAATAAGCAGTTTTAATTGGGGTTACCAAACCAGTGATACCTGGTCCATTTTGTGCAATAACCATTGACATTTTTCCTGTTGCGCGAGTGTAACCATCAGCTATTAATCCTCCATTAGACTCATGGGCTACATCCCAAAAGGTGATACCTGCATTAGGAAATATATCTGAGATAGGCATAAATGCTGAGCCAATAATTCCAAAAGCATGTTCAATACCATGCATTTGAAGAACTTTTACAAAAGCTTCCTCAGTTGTCATTTTAGTCATTAAAAAGAGCTTTCTTGATTAAAAAATTGTTAATTTTGTTGATTAATATATAAGATTGAGTTTATTTCAAATAAAAAATTGACACATTCAATGACTACAGACGTTATTATTCATAACGAAAGAGATAATGTTGGCGTTGTAGTAGTAGAAAAAATAATTTCTAAACAACAATGTTCTTGTTGGATTATGGAAAATAATAAGACTGTCAAAATCCAATCTATCAATGAGATACCACTCGGGCACAAAATTGCAATGATTGACCTAAGCGAGGGTGATACTATTTTAAAATATGGTCACGACATAGGCAAAGTTGTAAAATCAATTAAAAAAGGTGAACATGTTCATGTTCATAATGTAAAAACCAAGAGGTGGTAAAATATGAAAATTCCAAAAAGTTTTTTAGGATATAGAAGAGAAAACGGTAGAGCAGGAACTAGAAACCACGTAATTATTTTGCCTGTAGATGATATTTCTAATGCATGTGCCGAGGCTGTCGCAAACAATATTAAAGGAACTATGGCTCTGCCCCACTCATACGGTAGACTTCAATTTGGTGCCGATTTAGAATTACATTTTAGAACTATGATTGGAACTGGAAAGAATCCTAATGTGGCTGCAGTAATAGTTATTGGAATTGAGCCAAAATGGACGCAAAAAATAGTAGATGGAATTGCAATAACTGGCAAACCGGTTGAAGGATTTCATATTGAACAAACTGGTGATATTGGCACGGTGATGAAAGCCTCAAAAAAAGCACAAGAGTTTGTAATGTGGGCCTCAGAAAAACAAAGAGAAGAATGTCCAATAAGTGACTTATGGATATCAGTAAAATGTGGGGAGTCAGATACCACCTCTGGATTAGCATCTAATCCAACTGTTGGCAATTTAATGGATAAGTTAGAACCATTAGGAGTACATTTGTGTTTTGGTGAAACTTCAGAACTTACTGGTGCTGAAACGATATGTGCAAAAAGAGGTGCAACCCCAGAAGCTTCAGAAAAGTTTTTGAAAACCTGGAATGCATATAATAACTTTATACTTAAAGAAGCAACTAATGATCTATCAGAAAGTCAACCAACAGCAGGTAATATTGCTGGAGGACTTACAACAATAGAGGAAAAAGCGTTCGGAAACTTTCAAAAAATTGGATCATGCAAATTTATAGATGTATTAGAACCTGCAGAGGAACCTAAAAAAGGTAAAGGTTTATATTTTATGGATACGTCATCAGCGGCGGCAGAGTGTGTAACACTTCAAGCTGCAGCTGGATTTAATATTCATTTATTTCCCACAGGGCAAGGAAATATTGTAGGAAATCCTATTGAACCAGTAATAAAATTAACTGCCAACCCATTAACTGTAAAAACAATGAGCGAACATATTGATTGTGATGTTTCAAAAATACTTTCAAGAGAAATGAATTTATCAGAAGCAGGAGATGAATTGATCAAGATAACTCTTAAAGTTGCCAACGGTAGATTAACTTGTGCAGAAGCTTTAGGGCACAAAGAATTTGTTATGACTAAGCTTTATCGAAGTGCTTAATGAAATAATTCCTATATCTATTCTTTGATTAAGGTAGTTATTTTATAAACATTAAAGACGAATTTTTATATCTTATAAATTATCTCTAAATACACTATTAATTCAATAGAAACGTTCTCTTAAATTTTTCTGTATATGGCAATGACTGCTATTGGTTTTGAACTAAACTTAAAAATTTTAAAAATATGAGCAATTAAACTTTTATCGTTGGGTTTATCTATATGACAACTCCAGGGATAGCATATGTTTTAGGATTAGAGATTTTTACAATTTTTTTGTATTAGATTTAAATAACATTTTTTTTACAAATTTAGAAAACAATTTTCTAGTTAAAGCGCCTGAAGCACCTAAAAAAATTGCAAATATTATTGAAATTAAACCATAAGTTAACGCTGATTCTTTTGAAAATTTATAAACTAATTTTGAGAAAAAATTAAGTTCGGAAATTGATAATTTAATTATTTTTGTCTCTATTTTAAAAGCAAAAAATGTATCATATGCAATTGCTATTCCAACAATTAATAAAAGAATTGCAAGTAAAACTCTTAAACCACTACTATTTATTTTTTCACCTAATTTTTGTCCTATTTGAACTCCAATAATTGAACCAGTCGCCAACAAAAATACTAATACTAGATCAATGGATCCATAATTTATTGAATGTAAAAATGTTACTATGATACTAACAAAAATTGTCACAAATAAAGAAGTGCCTGGAACTAATTTAGTCGGCATTTTAACAAGATAAATCAATGCAGGTACTAGAATAAAGGCACCACCTATACCCATAATTGCAGCGATATACCCTACGATTAAACCAATTATTATAGGTGTAAATATACTTACATACAATTTAGAGTATGGAAATCGCATTCTTAAAGGAAGACCGTGTATCCAATAATGAACATGTAATTTTTTTTTTTCTAAAGAATTTCTTTTTATTCTGTCAATTTCACTAAGACTTTCAACCAACATTAAAGTTCCAATAATTGCCAATATATACATGTAGGCTAATGAAATAACTGTATCTATTGTTCCAATTAGTTTTAAATATGAAAAAGTATATATCCCTAAAAAGGTTCCAATTCCTCCACCAACCACAATCATCAAGCCCATTTTATAGTCCAAAGTATTTTTTAAATAATGTGTTGTAGATCCAGATACTGAAGTTGCTAAAATATTATTAGCTTCGTTAGAAACAGCATAAGTTGGTGGCACTCCTAAAAAAATTAAAAAAGGAGTCATTAAAAATCCGCCCCCTACTCCAAATAGACCAGACAAAACACCAACAATTGCACTTATTAGAAATATTTCAACAGCATTAATATTAACTTGCGCTATAGGTAAATAAACTTCCATTATAAATTTAAAATGCTTTTAAAAACTACTTAATTAAAACTTATAAAAGTTCCAACTAAAATAAGACCCCAATAAACGGCAAGTGTAAAAAAAATAGTAATTTTATTGAATTTGTTATTAAACTTAAATATTTTTTTAACAATGGATTTATCGGAAAATTGCATTCCTGGGGAATATATTAAGTTTAAAATTTGTCAAACTAATTATAGATTTTTATCAATTTTTTTTTAATTAATAGATAGTTGCGCCAAAAACCTTAATTAAGGAGTCTTCAACACCAAGAACTAATCTTCCAAGAAATTCTCCTGGTATTTCCTTGTTTGTTTGTTTAATAAGAACAGTAACATGATCTCCTCTTCTAAGACAACCAAATGGTTCGAAAGTTTCTTTTAAATTTGTAATTAACTTATTATTGGCCCATTGTTTTCCAAGTTCCACTTCGTTAGCACCAAATAACATTTGAGTTGAGAAATCTCTCGTAAATCCACCATAATCTTTTAGATTTGAGGATCTAACCAAATTATCCCAAATAGGCTTTGCTATCTTAAAGATCTCTTCGTTTGATTTAGCCAAAAGATCCATATTTTTTGAAATATTAAGTTTATTTTATGAAGCTTTTTTTTTCTCTTTCTCATCAACAAGGTGGTAGACGGGAACTTTTTCAAGACTAAACTTTCCAGTTTTAGGATCTCTTCTAGAAACAGTTAGACAATGCCAATTTTGATCGTCTAATTTTTTATGATCACCTCTATAGTAATAACCTGGCCAACGAGTTTCTTCCCTAAACATTGTGTGTTCTGTTACACATTGGGAAGTTAAAGTCCTATGTTTTAACTCCCATGCTCTCATTAATTGATGATAATCCTCAGCTCCAACTTTTTCCAAATCCTCTTCAAGCCAAGTTAAAAGCTCTAAACCTTTTTTAAGCAAGTTAGCATTAGTCATGTAATTTGTTGCAATACCACCTACATATTCGTCCATAATTCTTTGAAGACGTTGTAACCCTTGAATTGGGGATATATAACTTGGAGAAACTGTGCCACCAGTAATTTCATTCTGGGCAATAGTGTAAGTTTCTAGAGGTTTGTAGACTTTAGTCTTAAAATCCTCAAACTGTTTTTCGGAAACTTTAATACCCTCTGCTTTTTTATCTTGAATGTATTTTACAGCAGCTTTTGCAGCTAATCTCCCTTCGGTAAAAGAACCTGATGAAAATTTATGAGCACTTCCACCAACTGTATCCCCAGCACCAAATAAACCATCCACAGTCAACATTCTATTATAGCCCCAGAAATATTCTGGTGGAGATAAGTCCTCAGGTCCTGAAACCCATGCACCAGAACAAGTCGCGTGACTGCCCATAACATAAGGTTCAGATGTAGTTAATTCTGGATTTGTATATTTTGGATCAATATTTTGTGATGCCCAAACTACAGCTTGGCCTACTGTCATTCCTAAAAAATTTTCCCATCCTATCGTCTCTAAATGTGGATCCTGAAAAGCTTCAACAGTTACCATTTGAATAGGACCCCCACCAGCCATAGTTTCCTGAATAAATGCATGGTTTCTTAAACAAGTAGGAGTTGGGTGATGATCAATGTAATCACCTACTAATTCTTTTGTTTGATTATACCATTTTTTTTCGTAATTTTCTCCGTTAGCATTTTGAGTGTAAGTTTTTAAATGAAGAAAATAAGCACCAACAGGACCATAACCATCTTTAAATCTACAAAGTACAATTCTATTTTCCATTTGGGTCATTTTAGCTCCAACAGCTATTGGCAGTGCGTAAGCTGAGCCATTACTCCATGGTGCATACCAAGTTCTACCCATACCCTCTCCAACTGCTCTTGGTTTAAAAATATGCGACGCTCCACCAGCAGCAACAATTACTGCTTTAGCTCTAAAAACATAAAAATCACCAGTACGCATATTAAAACCTACTGCACCAGCTACTCTATTTTCTTTAGCCTCATCCATTAATAGATGAGTAACCATTATTCTATTATAAATTTTATCTGCAGATTTTTTTGCTGCTTCTGCAACTATTGGCTTGTAACTTTCACCGTGAATCATGATTTGCCATTTTCCTTCTCTTAAATATCTTCCAGTTTTCTCATTTTTCATCATTGGCAAGCCCCACTCATCAAACATATGAACCGTAGAGTCTACATGTCTAGCCATATCATATCCTAAATCTTCCCTAACTAAGCCCATCAAATCGTTACGAGCATACCTTACGTGATCTTCAGGTTGATTTTCACCCCACTGCATTCCCATGTAACAATTGATAGCATAAAGACCCTGGGCAACTGCTCCACTTCTATCGATGTTAGCTTTTTCAACACAAATAATTTTCATATCTCTTCCCCAGTGTCTAGCTTCAAAAGTAGCACCAGTTCCGGCCATACCCCCACCAACAATCAAAATATCACAATCCTCGTAATGAGTTTTATGTTTTGCCATTAATAATAAACTCCTTTTTTAAAAGACTCTTTAGGTATTGAAGGTAATTCGCCATTTATATTTAAACCTTGCGGCTCTGAGTATAGTGTTTGAGAGTTTATCTCGCCTTGATTTGGCTTGGGTAACTCTGAAAGTTTAGGAATAAATTTACCCCAAGGTTTTGTTGTAATTGGTGAGACAAAGTTTTTTTCAGTTCCGTTTCTAAATTTTATTTTCCATGAGATGGTTCCCTTTTCTTCCTCTCTTCTAACTCTAACGCTATGACCCATTGGAGCAAAATCAGCATAACCTCTAACATCAATTGCATGATTTGGACACGCTTTAACGCATGAATAACATTCCCAACAAAAATTAGGTTCAATATTTTTTGCACGCCTGATATTTTCATCAATATGCATAATATCTGATGGACAAATATCCACACAGTGACCACATCCATCGCATCTAGTCATGTATACAAATGTTGACATATTTTTACTTTATCTTTTTTTTAAATTAATCATATTAATAATGTTTCGGCTGCTCTCTTTGAATACCTAAACCAAATTGTCTAGGTGCATCAGCAGGTGCTGGAAGATTATCTCTTGAACCATCTGCCTCTGCT
This sequence comes from Alphaproteobacteria bacterium, assembly GCA_016870175.1. Classification (GTDB taxonomy): domain Bacteria; phylum Pseudomonadota; class Alphaproteobacteria; order Pelagibacterales; family Pelagibacteraceae; genus Pelagibacter; species Pelagibacter malawiensis. The sequence continues at coordinate 33,792 of VGCG01000006.1, read as the reverse complement.
AAATTCTTTTGAATTGCCGCACCAGGCTTATAAAACATGTGAGCAAATTTTGACCAATAAACTCCACCAAATAAAACTAAATTTGAAAGAACAAATAATGTTAAAAATATAAAGGACAAAGTTTCAAGTCCGTTGTACTGAGTGTATGACCAAGCAAGACCAAATGTCGAGCAGGCTAATAATGCTAAAACAAATAAATCAGCTTTTATAATTCTGTACCATGGGTGAGCTTCAGCTGAAACATCGACTCTTAAAAATAACCAAAACCAATAACCACCTATACAAGTTAGTATAGCCCCAACATGCCATAGAATAGACCATATTGGAGACAAAATCTTTTCAACTCCTGTATAAGAAAACACAAGAACAATTGAAGAAACCCAAAATAAAATTGTTCCATACATACCGAGAACGTGTGCTAATCGTCTTTTGCCAAAACCAAGTTCAGAAGTTGTGCCAATATCGTAAACTAAAGTTTTGGATATTATAGATATTTTTTCGGTAGCACTGATTTCTCTTGTAGCGCTTTGTTTAGCTTTTTTGGCATTATTAAAAAAATAAGTTATATTTTTATGAATTATCATTTGAATGATTGTTCCACTTACAATCAAAATTACCATTACCAATATAAAACCTTGCATAACTATAGGCGAAACTGTTTCTGATAAAATTGAAAAAGGATTATTGCTGATCATAATAGGATTATAAAAAATTGATCATAAATATAGATAATTAAAATTCAAACAAAAACTTCTAGTCAACTTGTCATTAAAAACAACTTATATTTTAAAGTAACAATATCACTAATGAATTACTCATTTTGCGACAACTTGTGATTGCCAAAGTTGTCACATGATCATGAAATTAAGAACTTTAAGTAAATTAATAAGGGTTATAATGATTTATAAAAATTTGTTTACCGATAAATAGCGCATTGTTTAATAGCTAATAAATAATACCTGGACAATTTTTTGAAAAACTTTAAATTTTTTCTTTTCCAATTTATTTGATCAATAGTTCTTACTGAAGCAACACCTTTACCTGATCCTATAAGGATTATTTCATCAAATTCATTTAATGAGTCTATAAATATATTTCTTTTAAAAATTTGTTTAATTTTAGATTCAAAAAATTTATAAGTTATTCCTAAATAAAATTTATTAATAGGTGAATAAACCTTATTATTTTTGACAAATAAAATATTTGATGTTCCTGTTTCGTAAATCTTATTATTAGAACATAAGCCAATGTCCGATTTAGAATTATCTAATTTTGACAAATGTTTCAAAATTTTCTTATATTTTAAATTTTTATATTCTGGTCTATCACGTTTTAAATTAACTAATTTTAAATTAAAATTAATTTTAGGTCTAATTCTTTTCCTTAAAGAAATAGATATTATAGTTTTAGTCATTGCTACACGAAGCAAATGATTATAACTTCTTTTTTTGTTAACTAAATTATTAATAAGATTTAAAATATTATTTCTTATTGAGAACTTAATAATATTATATTCTTTAGCCGATCTTACTAAATTATTAATATGATCTTTAAAAAATAAAATTTTTGCAGGCTTCCCAAAAATCCACATTGTTGTGAAAACACCATGGTCACCCCAGAGATCTTGAAATTCAATTTCTTTGAGATCTTTAAGTCGATAAGATTTTTTTAATAAGTAAGTTACCATTGATTGTTAAAAAAGACTCTGGGTGAAATTGAAAACCATAAATTTTATCTATATTATTTTCAATAGTCATTGCAACATTAGTTTCAACACATCTCATAGTTATTTCAAAATTTTTTGCTCGAAATGGCTCTTTTAATTTTAATGAGTGATATCTCCCAACCCTAAAATTTTTACCTTTTTTAAACAATGAATTATTGCTAATTACTTTTATATTTGATTGATATCCATGATAAATTTTATTTTGCTGAATTATTCTACCTTTTTCGCAATATAAAATTTGTTGAAAACCTAAACAAATCCCAATAATTTTTATTTTACCTTTGTAGTGATTATAAATATTTGAAGTAATTGGATAATCCTTTGGGTTTCCTGGTCCTGGAGATAATACAATCACATTTGCTTTGTTCAATAATGTTTGATTGACTTGATTATAATCATCACATTGAACGTCATCAAAGTTTGAAAACTGGTGAACTACGTTGTGAGTAAAAGAGTCTTTATGATCTATAATATATATCATTGAAAAAGATCTATTATGGCTTTTGCTTTAATGAAGTTTTCATTAAACTCATTCGTTGGATTACTATCTACCACAACTCCTGACGCGACTGCAATTTCAGAATTATTTTTATAATTGAGTAACGATCTTATAATAATATTAAATTTCATGTCACCATTAAACTTAATATAACCAAAACTTCCTGTATAAATATTTCTATTTTCTCTCTCTTGATTATTTAAAAGATTTAAAGTACTTATTTTTGGACAACCGATAACAGAACCACCTGGCATCATAGCTTTAATTATATCAATTGTTTTTATATTTTTTTTAATGATACCACCTATTAAGCTAACATAGTGGTAAAGATCTTTATATTCTTCAACTATTTTCTTTTTCAAAATTTTTACAGAACCCGGAATACAAATTTTTGATAAATCGCTTCTTTCCATGTCAACTATCATATTATGTTCTTTTGTTTCTTTAATATTTTTTTGAAAAAAAGATAAAGCTTTTTTCTTGTTAATTTTTTTATTTTTTTTAAGAGTTCCTGCAATTGGTTTAGTGGTAATTTTTAGACCTCTCTTATTTATCAAATTTTCTGGTGAGCAACTAACAATTGAATAATTTTTATCTTTGATCATAAACGCTTCAGGTGCAAGATTAGTTTTTGATAGTCTACAAAAAAAGTCTAGTGGATCAATTTTTGAATTATTTTTATATTTTGTACATATTTTAATCTGGTACGTTTCACCAGATCTAATCTTTTTTTTAAACTTAGCAAAAATATCTGAGTAAGATTTTTTATTTAAATTAATTTTGAAAAACTTATTATATTTTATGCTCCTTTTAGGTTTGTAATTAAGATTATTAGATAATTTTATAATAGTTTCAGGCTTATAAAAAATACCTTTTGGGAAATTTAGACTTCTTTGTTTTTTAATTTTAATACCTATAAGATTATTTAAAATCTCATATCCAAAAAAACCAATAAACAAATCTGTTTGTTTAATTTTAAATTTTGTAAGATTTATTTTTTTAACAAAATCTTTAATATTTTTGTTAGTCAAAACAATTTTTTTTGAAAAATCAGTATATAAATTAAAACCTTTGATGGATTTATAAATTATGAAAGGTTTTTTTAATCTTGATATTTCCTCTAAATAGTTTTTTTTATTCAATATTTAAGCCAATTGTAATCTCGAAACCGGTGTTTCTTTAATGGGCAGATGTATCAGACCAGCGAAAATAGATAATGCGATAGAAATGTACCAGGCATAGTCATAATTACCAAATAAATCGTGGATTTTTCCACCAAGGTATGCACCTAGGAAAGATCCAAGCTGATGACTAAAAAAAACAATTCCATAAAGAAGTCCTATATATTTTGTTCCAAACATAACTCCAACTAAACCATTAGTCGGGGGAACTGTAGCAAGCCACAAAAAACCAAACATTATTCCAAATAAGACTGCAATAATCGGATTAGTTGGCAAAAAAATAAAAGCTGAGATCACAAGTCCTCTTAAAAAATAAATAAAGCTTAAGATAATTTTTTTTGGATATTTGGATGAAAGGTATCCTGAAGTTAATGTTCCTAGAATGTTAAATAATCCTATCATGGCTAAGATAGTCGTTGCAGTCCAATCTGGCAAACCTCTTTCTGCAACATACATTGGTATATGAGTTGCAACTAGGGCAATATGCCATCCACATACAAAAAAACCTGCAGTTAAATATAAAAAACTGTTATTTCTTAATGCCTCCCGAATAGCCTCACCTGTTGTTTGTTTATCATTAATGACTCCACCAACAACATTTTTTGGAGTTATTAATAACATCGCTGCAAATAAACCAATAACCAAAAATCCAGAAAAAATTAATAATGTATTTTCCCAACCATATGCATTTAAAGTGAAACTTACAAATATTGGAGATACAAAATAACCGAAGGATCCAGCGGCAGTCACAATACTAATGGCTATAGTTCGATTTGAAACCGGAAAATGTTTTGCAACAATTGAAACTGGAATAGAAATAGCAGTAGCGCCTAGTCCAATGCCTATTAAAATACCCATTGAAATCACAAAATAAATCCCAGTGTTATAACTTGAGTGAAGAAGAATGATGCCTAAAAGATAAAAAACAAAACCTATAAATACAGCGATATTTCCTCCATAACGATCTGTTATAAAACCAAAAACTGGTCCAAAAAGTCCCCACATAAATAGCTGAAGACCCATTGCAAATCCAAATTGTGACAAAGTTACATCTAAGTCGAGTGAAAAATCAAAATAAAACATTCCAAATGTTTGTCTAATTCCAAGTGAAATAATTACAATGGTGCAAGCAGCTAATAAAGTGACTAATGCTCCTTTGTTAGTAATAAATTTTTCATCATTCATTTTAATTTTTTTAAGGCCTGCTTTAAATCGTCAATTAGATCTTTTGGGTCCTCCAAACCTATATGTAATCTAACTAGATGTTGGTTTTTGGTTACATTCATAAATTTTCTTTTACCTGTTTCTCTTATTTCTTGATGTAAAACCAAACTTTCAAATCCTCCCCAGCTATAGCCATAACCAAACAGTTTAAGTGAATTAACAAATTTTCTTACAGAATTAATATTATTTGATTTAATTTTAAGACCAATTAATCCTGATGCACCAGAGTAATATTTTTTCCACATTTTATAGTTTAAAGAATTTTTTTTATATGGATACAAAATTTCAATATTTTTATAAGTAGATAAGAATTTTGCTATTTTTTTTGCATTTTCTGAATGCCTATCTAACCGAACATCTAATGTTCTTAAACCTCTAATAATTAAATATGCATCATCCGGTCCTAATCTAAAACCTGTAATCTTTTCTGAAATTTTAACTCGATCAAAAACTTTTTTATTAACAGCTAAGCTTCCCCCCATAACATCTGAATGACCAGAATAATATTTTGTAGCAGATACAATTGCCATATCAAAACCGAACTTGATAGGTTTGAAATAGTATGGTGTAGCCCAAGTATTGTCCATTACTGTTAAAATTTTATTTTTTTTTGCTATTGAAATAATTTTTTCTAAATCTTGAAATTCAAATGAATTACTACCTGGATTTTCAACATAAATTAATTTTGTTCTATTATTAATGTTTTCTTCTAAAGTATTTAAATCGTAAGGATTATAAATATTTGTTTTTATATTAAATTCCTTTAAAAAATTTTGGGTCAAAATTCGTGTTGGACTATAAACTGGATCTGAAATAATAATTTCATCACCAGGTCGAACAACACTAATAATAGCTAAAAAAATTGAGGCCATTCCCGATGGAGCAACAAAAACGTGATAACATTCCTCAAGTTCTGTTAGTATTTTTTGCAAAACATACGTAGTAGATGTTCCAGCCCTTGCGTAATCAAAATGGCCACCAGTTGGATCCTTTATCGCTCTCCTTTGTGTTTTTCTTATTTCTTGCATTGACTTAAAGATTATAGTCGATGCTCTTACTACAGGGGGGTTGACAGAATGGTTGTGAAAATCTTTAGCGGTATGTTTTAAAAATGTTTTAAAAGATTTTGACATAAAAAATTTGAAAAGTGTTTAAGACAATGCTATACCTCCTTTAAGACGTCAATCAATTAAAAAATAGGATTAAATGAGTTATCCAAAAAAACACAGAGGCCGAAGAAAACAAGGTTCTAAAAAAAGAAGAGCTAAAAAAAAAAATAAAAAGAAGTAGAATTTTTATTCTTCAATCCAGCCACCCCCTAAAACCTTATGACCCAATTGGTCAATTGCATAAAAAACACAAGCCTGTCCTGGTGAAATACCATCCTCTGAATTTGCTAAATTTACCTCTGCTGTGTTATTTTTCCTCAATGTGATTTTAGCTTTTAATAAATCGCCTGTTGACCTAACTTTAACAAAAATATTTTGATCAAATTCCTCTATATCGGATAATAAATTTAATTGTTTTAGGAATATTTTTTTTTTAGCTAATTTTACTTTTGGACCAACAATAATTTCATTTTTATCAGAATTTATTTTAAGAACATATAAAGCTTCTTTATCTGAAACTTTAATTCCTTTTCTTTGACCTATGGTGAAATTGATTATTCCATCATGCACACCAACCACTTCCCCATTTAAATTTTTAATATTTCCTTTTTGAAAAGAATCTGGTCTAAGTTTTTGAATAACAGATGCATAATCTCCATTAGGAACAAAACAAATGTCTTGACTATCAGGTTTATCTGCAACATTTAATTCTAATTTTTTTGCAATTTCTCTAGTTTCATTCTTTAACATTCCACCTAATGGAAATCGTAAATAATTTAATTGTTCTCTGGTAGTATTAAATAAAAAATAACTTTGATCTCTATTTTTATCGATTGCTCGGTACATGACAGTTCTATTATTCGAGGTTATAGTTTTTACATAATGACCAGTCACTAAAGCGTCTGCTTTAAGATCTTTAGATACCTCGAAAAGATCTCTGAATTTTACGGTTTGATTACATTGTACACAAGGAATTGGTGTTTCTCCTTTTAAATAGCTTTCTACAAAATTATTTATTACCCCTTGCTTAAATTTATTTTGATAATACAAAATTTTATGTTCAATATTTAATTTATTTGAAACTCTTTTAGCGTCCATAATATCTTGACCCGAGCAACATTGTTTGGATTTTGCTACTTCTTTACCATCATCATAAAGCTTTAAAGTTATTCCTATGACATCATATCCTTCTTTCTTCATGAGTGCTGCAACTGTGGATGAGTCTACTCCGCCAGACATGGCGACCACTACTTTTGTCTCTGAGGGCTTTTTATCTAATCCGATTGTGTTTAAAACTTTATTCATTTGATGGTATTTATACGTATTTACAATACAATATAAGTTAAATTAAATGATTTTAGATTTTGATCCAGGCGACAGAGTGATTAATCCAGCTCATAAAGATTGGGGTATTGGACAAGTTCAATCAATAATAAACAACAAAGCGACAATAAATTTTGAAAATGTTGGAAAAAAAGTCATTAATATCAATGAGGTTAAAATTGAGAAATTTTATAAATGAATATTAATGAGTCAAAAAATATAACTCTAAATTTAATTGAAACATTTAAAATAGCTGGGAATGCTGCTTTAAAATTAAGAAAAAATGGACTTAAAATTCAAATTAAAGCTGACAAAACTCCTGTAACCGACGCAGATATTAAAGTTAACAAAATTTTAAGTGAAAAAATTTCACTGTTAACTCCCAATATACCAATAATTTCTGAGGAAAATTCTAAGAACAAAAATATAAAAGAACTTAAAAATTTCTGGTTAATTGATCCTATAGATGGAACAAAAGACTATATTGGTAACAGAGATGAATTTACTTTAAATGCTAGTTTAATTATTAACAACCGACCTTTAATAGGTATTGTCACGGCACCTGGCAAAAAAAGAATTTTTTATGCATATAGTAAATCAAATAGTTATGAACTTGTAAATGATAATGAAATTAATTTAAGTAATAAAAAAAAAAAGATATTAACTGAGATTAAAGCTGTAAGTTACTCAAATAAATTGAGGAATGATATTTTGGAAATCCATAAAAATAATAATGTTACCTACTATCAGAAAATGACAAGCTCTTATAAATTTTGTGTTGTAGCAGCAGGAGAATTTGATTTATATGCTGCTGAGCCAAGAGCATCTGAGTGGGATATTGCTGCAGGTCACGCAATATTAGAACATTCTGGGGGCCAGGTTACAGATTTTGATGGAAATGAAATTTTGTACGGCAAAAAAGATTTTAAAAATCCAAGCTTAATTTTAAAAAGTAAGAATATTTTATAGTGAACGAACAACTTAGAATAATATTAATTATTATTGTGTCTGTAACAATTTTAGGTTTATTAGTGTTTGTTTTTGTTAAAAATTTCATCAAAAATAAAATTGATAAGTTGATTAAAGAAAAAAAAAATAAAAATTTAGAGTAAATTAATTATTTTAAGATATTCATCTTTTTTAATATCCATTATTTTTTTAGATGTTTCAAAGTCAAAACCATTTCTAGCAAGTAACGATATATCTTTTTTATAAAACAAAAGTCTATTATTCTCAATTCGCGCTGGTCCAATTTTTTTCTTTTTACAAAGTTTTATTGCTGAAAAAAAATCTTGATCTAAATTTTCTTCTTTAATTTTATTTACTGTATCTTTAACAAATTCATTTTGAATACCTTTTCCTAACAAATAATTTCTAATTTTGTTAATCGAAGCACCTCTTTTAATCATACTTTTTGCTTTGCTTTCTGAATAAAATTTATCATTAATAAATTTGTTTTTTTCTAAATCAGATAAAACTACATCTATAAGACCAATGATGTCCTGTTTTTTAACATTGTTAATTGATGTTTTAAGATATTTTTTTAATAAGTAAGTTTTAAGTTGTTGTTTGGACGGCGCATATTTTTCAGTATAAGTGAATGCAAAATTACGCATTTCCTCAACAGTCGCATTTAATGTTTTTTTTCTATTTCTTATAGGAATCATTGGCGAATTTTATATAATATATTCATATGATCGAACAAATTTATAATTTTTTAACAATTGAAAGCCTCTATTATTGGGTAAATCTTGGGGTGTTACCTTTTTGGTTTTTGTTAATTTTTTTTCCACAATCATATCTATGTAAGTACTTTGTAACTTCAATATTTCCTATTTTTCTTTTGGCGGCTTGTTACATTTTAATGTTCTATAAATCTTATACTAGTATGTATGATTTTAGTAACAATTTTAGTCTTTATCTAAGCTTTAATAATTTAACTAATTTATTTTCAAATAGTTCATTTTTAATTATGTTTTGGATCCATTTTCTAGCCATTAATTTATTTGTTGGTAGCTGGATCGTATCAGATGCTCAAAAATTTCAAATCAATAAAATTCATTTAATTATACCTCTTGTGATAACTTATTTAATTGGACCTGTTGGTTTATTTTTTTATTGGTTTATAAGAATATTCTACGCAAGAAGAATAAATTTATATGATTAAATAAATTTGTTCCAAATCAAAGTTTTAAACTCTTAATGAGTTTTTAAAAATTTAGAATAAAAGATATTTTTATCTCTAAATAGAGAGATTAAGATATTAAATAATTTTAAATTTACTGTGTTTCATAGCACTAAAACCACCCTCTATATGAGATACTTTTTTAAAGCCCATCTCTTTTAATGATTTAGCTGCTAAAGCTGACCTTAAACCTCCAGCACAAAATAAAACCATTTCTTTATTTATGTCCAATTTACCATCTTTAAAATATGGACTGCTAGGATCCAACCAAAACTCAAGCATACCACGTGGAATATGGTGTGAGTTTTCAACACGTCCTTCATTTTCTAATTCTTGAACATCTCTGATATCAATTAAATTTGATTTGTTTTTAATAGAAAGCTCGTAAGCTTCTTCTATTGATATTGTCTTTATTTCCTTTAAAGCATTATCAACAAGTTGTTTAGATGATAATATTGACATAAGTGATTATTTCTAACCTATGAATAAACAAAAGAAAACAATTAAATCAAATTTTTTTAAAAAAATTTTCATAAAAATTTGTAGAATTTTTAATTACGAAATTATTGACCAAAGCAATTTATATTTGCCAGTGAGCAAAAAGTCAGCAGATAAAAATCTTTCAGAAATAGGTAAAGAGTCTTTAGTTATACCAATGGGTAGAATTAAAATTCAAAGACCAGTAAAATCTTTAGATATTATTTTAAGATCGTGTGCTTCTATTAATATGCTTTCTCAGTCTAAAAATCGAATTTTTCAAAAATCCAAAGCTGAATATTCTTTAATGACATTAAAATCTTTGATTAAATCAATAAATTATAACAAAAATCTTTTTAATAAAATTAAATTAAAATTAACAATTATTGATTATAATTCAGGAGATCAAATCCTTAAAGAATTTAAGCGAGTATTAAAAAATGAATTTTTTGAAAGTGAAATATTAAATTTAGATATAGACTTTTATAGAAAAAAAATAAAAGCAGTTAATCAACAAGGCAAACAAGTATCTCAAAATCAAATATCTAATATGTCAAACATTCATCAGTCTCTAACTTTAGCAAAAAAATGTGATGATTTAATTTATCTTGTCGAAGATGACTATATTCATAAAACAGAAGCAATAGAGGAAATGATTTATGCTTATGAAAAAATCTCAACTCAACTTGGAAGAGAACTGATACTTTGTCCTACTGACTATCCATACCTTTATAATAATTTAAAAAATACGAAAGTTCTACTTGGAAATAAATATCACTGGAGAGTCGTAGGGGAGTCTTTGTGTTCTTTTTTAACAAGTAAAAAAATTATAAATCAGTATTGGAATAAATTTGTAAGCGTAAGCAAATTTGAACATTATCCATTTGAAAAACCTTTCCATGATATATATAAAAAAGAATTATGTTTAAGTCCTATTCCATCTTTAGCAGTTCATTTTACAAATATTAATTCAGTCTATGGGCTTTCACCATTTATAAATTACAAAAAATTATGGGATGAAAATAAATTTTAATGTTTAAAATAAATACAAAAGCACCTGACTTTTCGTTATCTTCAACAGAAAAACATAATTTCACTCTAAAAGATAAGATTGGTAAATATGTTGTGTTATATTTTTATCCAAAAGATGATACACCTGGTTGTACAATTGAAGCTGTTGATTTTAATAAATTACTCCCAAAGTTTCAAAAACTAAATTGTGAAATCTATGGAATTTCCAAAGATACTTTACATTCTCATAATAAATTTAAAGATAAATATAAAATAAAATTTAATTTATTATCAGACGAAGAGATAAAAGTTCTTAAGTTATATAAAGTTTGGGCCATGAAAAAATTTATGGGAAGAGAATTTTTAGGTATTTTAAGAACTACTTTTCTAATTGATCAAAAAGGAAAAATCATAAAAATCTGGGAAAACGTCAAAGTAAAAGATCACGCAAAAGAAGTTCTAGAAACTCTCGAAAACATTATTAATAAATAAAAAAACCCCTTATCGCTAAGGGGTCTTCTTAAACTCACCAAAAAAAAGAATTCAAAGTTATTTTTAATCTCTTATTGCATATGCAACTACACCAGTTTCTGCAACATCTGTACCTATCAACTCAGCCTCTTTGCTAAGTCTGAGGCCAAATAATACCTTCATTATAAAAAAAACAACAAAAGACGCTATAAAAGCTGTAATTGTAACAGCAAGAACTCCAATTATTTGAGCGGTAAAAGTTGTATCAGTATTAGTAAATGGCACCGCTAGTGTTCCCCAAATCCCAGAAAATAAGTGAACAGGAACCGCACCCACGACATCATCAAGTTTCAAACTTAATAATAATTTAGTTCCAAAAACAACTATTAGTCCACCTACAGCTCCAATTAAAATTGACGTAAGTGGAGATGGTACCAAAGGTTCAGCAGTGATTGCGACTAGCCCACCTAGTGCACCATTTAACATTTGGATTACATCTGTTCTTTTGAAAAAAAATCTTGTAATAATTGCTGAAACTACTACACCACCACATGCAGCAAGATTGGTATTTACAAATATTTTTGAAATCGCAACAGCATCTTCAAAAGTTCCTAACGCTAATCTTGAGCCACCATTAAATCCGAACCAGCCAAACCATAGAATAAATACTCCAATTGTAACTAATGGCACCGAAGAAGCAGCAAATAGTTTTAAAGGTTTTATTTCACCTCTAATGCCAAATCTTCCATTTCTCGGACCCAAAACAATAATTCCAGCAAGCGCAGCCGCTCCACCTGTTGCATGCACTAAAGTTGATCCTGCAAAATCAGCAAATCCTATACTTGATAACCAACCACCACCCCACTGCCATCCCATCACGATTGGATAAATAATTCCACTTAAAATACTAGCAAATAAAAAGAAAGGCCATAACTTTACCCTCTCAGCCATTGCTCCTGAACAAATTGAAACTGCTGTAGCACAAAATACCATTTGAAAAAACCAATCTGAAGCATCTGAGTAACCAGTTTCAATTAAGCTTGCATCTGACCAAAGTTTAAAACTTCCTATATATCCACCCTCAGGAATTCCATAAGCTAGATTATAGCCAACAAGTAAAAACATAATTCCAGAAATTGCATACAGACCAATATTTTTTGCACAAATTACCGAAACACTTTTTGAAGTTACCATGCCCGCTTCTAACATCGCAAAACCTGCTGACATTAACATAACCATTACCCCACAGATTAAAAGCAATAGAGTATTAAAAATAAAACCTATTTCTGTCGAGACCGTAGTTTCTGCATTTGCTACCTTAATCAAACTCAATAAAAAAATTAATGAAAGTAATGTTGTCGAAAGATATTTAAATATTTTAGTCATTTGACCCCCTGTTAATGAATGACCTTTAATTTTTTAAATATGAAATAACTAATGTTGTTATAGAAAAATTGCTATGCAGTATTTGCATGGTAACAACCTTAATGCAATTTTACATTAAGGTTGTTAAAAAATTATTTACTTGTTGAATACTTCTTTTAGTGCTTTAGCAGGCAAGAATTTTACTTTTTGTGATGCGCCAATCTGAATTTGCTCACCTGTTCGAGGATTTCTACCAACACGCGCTTTTCTTTTTGCGACTTTATATGTGCCAAAGCCAGCAATTTTCACATTATCATCGCCTTTAAGAGCGTCTAATATTGTATTAGTGATGGTATCAAAAGTACGCTCTGCATCAGCTTTACTCATATTTAATTTGCCGGAAAGCTTTGCAATTAGTTGTTTTTTATTCATTTTAGCTCCGATTGTTGATAATCCATCTTATTTGACATTAATATTGAAATATCAAGCTTTTTTTTAGTGTTCTTAAATATAAAACACACAATATATTGATATTTATTAAATTAATGTTGATTTTGCTTGTTTTTTTATGATGGAAAAACTTTAATTAATTCAACAACCCAAGATCCTTAAGATCGTTAAATGTCGTAAAAAACATTAATGATACCAATAAAAATACACCGATTCGAAAAAATCCTTCTTGAGTTTTTTGCGATAAAGGACGACCTAAAATTTTTTCAATTCCATAAAACATTAAATGTCCACCATCTAACATTGGAATAGGAAATAAATTTACTAAACCTAAACTTATTGAAATATAGGCCATTATCGAGATAAAAGGTAAAATTCCAATTTCCGCAACTTGTCCTGTAATCTTTGCAATTCTAATTGGTCCTCCTAATTGAGATGTATCGCCAGTACCTTTAACCATTGACAAAATATACTTGAGAGAGGAAACACAAACGAAATAAACTTCTTTAATAGAATGAATTAAAGCTTGAGCTGGACCTAATTTTACATGGTTTATCTCATTATTATATGCGCCAAGTTTAATCCCAACCATTCTTTTATTAATTTTATTACCTAACTCGTCATCACCTAAGATAACTTTAGGTTTAATTTTTAATATATATTCACCATCAGTCCGTTTAACTTTAAAATCAATAAAATCACTTGTAGATAATGTAATAAATTTTGAAACATCCATTATGGATTTAACTTTATTACCATCAATTTCTAAAATAATATCATTCTGCTTAAGTCCACCAACCATTGCTGGACTATCTTTTTCTATTTCATTAATTACTGCAGGTGTAAAATCTTTTCCAACGAAGCTATAAATTAAAAAAAAAATCAAAATTGCTAATAAAAAATTAGCTAGCGGACCGCCAAAAACAATTAACGCTCTTTGATATAAGGGCTTTAAAACAAATAACTTTTCTTGATCTTCCTTATTATATTGTTTTAAAATTTTTACTTGATCAGCTTGCGAAAATACGTTTCGATCGCCAAAAAATTTAACGTAACCACCAAGTGGGATCCAACATATCTTCCAGCGAGTGCCAAATTTATCATTCCAGCCAAAGATTTCTTTACCAAAACCAATTGAAAAATCAGTAATTCCTACTCCATATTTTCTTGCAAAATAATAATGTCCGTACTCGTGAATAAATACTACTACCAAGATTAAAGTGATAAATGAAATAATATAAGTCAGCATGATGAATTTTTATAGGAGTTTGAAATCAATCTCAACATGGATTATCGTCAATAGTGACACGTTTTTTATTTTTTATTTTATTTTGAAGGTATACAAAAAATTTCAAATTTAATTATTTTTAAATTTAATTGGTTTTCCATATAAATTATTCTGTTTAATTCCTTGACTTGCCATCCAAATAATCAAGGGTATTAAACCAATTATAGTAAATGCAATTAATAACCACCAACCGGATTTTCCGACATCATGAAGACGTCTTACAGCTGCAGTAAGAGATGGAAAAAAAGTTGCAGCAACAATTAACCAATACATAGTTCCGTAACCACCGGCATATCCAGTTGCTGCATCTACAAGACTGCCCAAAGCACTCAACAAAAGACAAAACAAGTAAAACCACCAATATTCTGACCTTGAGGCTCTGCCCTTAAAGTTGAAGTAATTTGCAAAACAAGCAGAGATTGATTGACTCATATTCATTGATATAACTCTAAATATTACTTTTTAAAAAGTCAAATTTATTCAGAAATAAAAAAATACATAATTGTTAAAATTATTAAAACGATAATTATCCAAATCGTAAGGTTGGTAAAAAATTGTTTTGCCTTTGAGTTTGTGTCTAAGAAAGCAGGAAGAACTAACAAAAGAACTCCTATTGTAAAAATTACTGATAATATCTGATCCATAATATTTTAATGAATTGATTAATATTTTGAAAATTTTCAGTAACATTTAATTGTTTTATTTTAGCAATATTATAATTAATCAAATTTTTTACTTATAGGAGTAAAATACAAGAAAACAATTAACGCACCATTTAAAGTAGCGGACAAGCCTTCAATGACATAAGTCAACGGATCTGCTGCTAATGGTCCAGTTAAAAAACCCATTAAAATTAAAATAATAAAAGAAATAATATAAATTTTTTTTCCATTATTTTTAAAATTATACAATAAATAAAGACTGAACAAATTAACGAGTGAAACAATCAACATAAAAATTGAAATAAGAATTAAATTTGAGTCATTATTCCACCACTGAGGAAAATTGATATTATTAAATTCTTGGACTGCACTTGACTGGTAATAAAATGTTGAAATAAAGTATAAAAATAAAAGAAAAAAATACCAAAGAATTATTTTTTTAAAAAATTTTTCTAATTTCATAACTTTACTTTATCTTATTTAATTAAATATTAAATTAAAATAATTAAAAGATTATGATAAATTAATTCTTTAAATTAAATAATTTTATATTAAAATTAAATAAAAATTATGAATACATTTGATGATAGAAAAAAAGGTTTTGAAAGCAAGTTTGCTTTGGATGAAGAAAAGTTATTTAAAATTAATGCAAGACGTAATAAACTTTTAGGTCAATGGGTTGCTGATAAATTAAACAAAACTAATCAAGCTAAAGAAGATTATGTTTTACAAGTAATAAAATCAGATATGGCCGAACCTGGTGATGAAGATGTTTTTAGAAAAGTTAAAAAAGATTTAGCACTTGTTGGGATTAATAATATCGATGACGAAATCAGATCCAAAATGAGTGAATTTATGAAAATCGCAAAGGACACAATTACTTAAATTTTTTTAGGTTTTTTTTAATGAAATTTTTAATAACTATTTGGGGTTTTACCAGAAATATAGTCCATTAACGCCAATAAAACACCAGAAACTAAAAAAACTAAGTGAATAATTATTTGCCATCTTAAATCTCGATCAGATTGGGTCCCTAAATCCATAAAAGACTCTAATAAATTAATTCCCGAAATTGCAACTATTGAAGCAATTAATTTCAATTTTAATCCGCTAAAATCAATCTTGCCCATCCACGACGGCTTATCTGCATTATCTTTAGCAGATTCCATTTTTGATACAAAATTTTCATAACCTGAAAATAAAATCATTAAAACTAAATTACCAATTAAAGCCATATCAATTATGTGTAAAACAAATAATAACAAGTTTCGCATATCCATTGAAACGAATATCGGAATATTGTGAACAAATTCTTGAACAACTTTAAGCATAATGATCGCTAATGAAATCGATAGCACTATGTAGACAGGTGCCATAAACCAACGACTAGCAAACATAGAGGTCTCTATTTTTTTTTCAATATTTTTGAGTGCACCAGTTTTTTTGATCATAATTATTTTTATTTTAATGTGACGTAAAATATTACAAAAAACTAGAATTAAATGCTAGTAATTTATAAGGTTAAAAATTACAATTATGTAAAATTCCAATCTTTTATTAATAATCAATGTTATTATATTAATTTAATTTAATAATATTTTAAAATACAAATTTTTGTAATAGACAGTTTTCATGGTAAATTATAACTTGCAAAATTAAAGGACTTTAAATGGAAAAAGAAATGCTAGTAGTCGTAAAATTTAAAAACAATATGTATAACAAATTTATTAATTTTATAAATTCAGATGATGGCTTAGAGGAAAGAAGACGATTTGCAACAGTTGAAAAAAGTATTTCTGGTGCGGCATCTGATAAAAGATATGCTTTTTTTAAAATGTTTATTCATGACCAAGAAGCTCTACATAGTTTTTTTAGAGGCAATAAAATAACAAGGCCTATTATGGATGAAACTATAGAAAGCTACACAGTTTATAATTTAGAAATTTCTAAACATTTCGGATTTATTTAAACCCAAATAAATTATATTACATATTTAATTTATCACGAAGAGCATAATATAAAATTATAAATTTTAAGTACAATAATCGTAAACTTGGAAAAATAAATTTCTTAGGCAAACCTTGATAAATTTTAGATATTTCAAGTACTTTACTATTTGATGAAAAAACAAGTTTAGATAATTGCTTACCAGACCAAGGTGCGGAGCCAACTCCTACACCATTATAACCAAAACTAAAATAGATTTCCTCTTGGTCAATCTTACCAATAGAAGGTGCGAGTTTTTGGGATAAAGCAATAAATCCTCGCCAACTGTATTCAATTGAAACGTTGACCCATTTAGGAAAAATTAGTTTAAATTGCTTTTCCATATTTTTTGATTTTTCCTTACTTGACTGGTCACTACCTTTTAAATCACCTCGCATTCCAAAAAGAATTCGATTATCCTTAAGTTTTCGATAATAAGCTAAAAGATTTTTTGTATTAACAATTGGATTAAATGTTTTAAAATTATGCTGTTTAAGTTCTTGATCTGTTAATTTTCTAGTTAGAATAATATTTGAAATCACTGGCAAAACTCTTGAATTTAATTGAGGAATTAAACCTTCTTGATAAAATCCGTTAGTTGCAATAACAATTTTTTTAGCATTAATTGATCCTTCTTTGGTTCTTAAAATATAATTTTTCAAATTTTTTTCAATTTTATTGACAAAAGTATTTTGAAATATTTTTAATTTTTGAGATAAAGCAAATTGTGCCATACCATTTAAAAATTTTATAGGATTCAAAGCAAAACCAGGTTTATAGGAGAATGCGCCAAACTGCTCAGTACCACCGTGGCCAATATCCTCAAATTCATCTTTGGAATAAATTTTGGTTTCAAGACCAAATTCATTTTTATAGAGTTCTGCTTGCTCTTTTAGGTCATTAAATTTTTTAGGATGGTGGGCTACTACTAAATTAGCATCTCCAGTGATATCACAATCAATATTATACTCTGATATTATAGTTCTAGTGTATTTTGCAGACTCAATTGAGTTAAAGTAAAAATTTTTTGTTTCTTTTTTACCGTATTTTTTTACCATTTGATCAAATGTTAATTTACTTGGTGGAAAACTACAAAAACCAGCATTTCTTGATGATGCGCCCCAGCCTAATTTTCCAGCTTCAACTAAAATAACATCTAGTTGATAATTTTTAATTAAGTTAATTGCACAAGATAGACCTGTGTAACCACCTCCAATAATTACAATTTCACAATTAATATCTTTAGTTAATTTTTCTAAATTTAAATTTACTTTTGTTGTATCTTCCCAATAACTCTTAACTGGGTAATTAAATTGATACATGTCAGAATGATAAAGATTTTTCATTTTTTTATTTTAATATGCTTTTACTAAACATAATTTTGAATGTTTAATATTTTTTATGGGTTTGAGGAAGACGATTTAACTTTAAACCGTTATTCGGTATGGAATAATAATCTAACTTATTTTTAGTAAATATGTTCATTATCGTTTTGAGTTTTAATGGTTTATCAAACATCCCTGCAGCAATAGAAATTTTTTTGGTTTTTAAAAATTTAAAAAAAATACTTGCACCACATTTTCCACAAAAACCTCTTTTAGCCTTTTTGGAGGATCTAAACCATTTAAGATTTTTTTTTTTTATAAACTTAATATTTTGTTGGTCAATATTTGTATAAGCCCCATAATGCCCATGTGTTTTCATACAATAACGGCAATGACAATTTATTATATCTCTATGATTACCTTCAGTTCTAAATTTAATACTGCCACACAAGCAACTGCCTTTAAGAAATAATTTTTTCATTTTAATAATAACTTTTTTTTGATTTTACTCTAATTTACAGGTAATTGGATATTACTATCGAATGAATAATTTAGCTTTATTTTTTTTAACAATTTTATGCTGGGCACCCGCTTGGTATATCATAAAATTTCAGTTAGGTTATGTGGATCCCTTGATTTCAGTGTTTTATCGGTTTTTGCTAGCATCCTTACTTATTTTTAGCTATTTGATATTTAAAAAAAAAAATTTAAAATTTTCAGTAAATCATCATATTTGGTTTTTTATTTTTGGAACGTGTATTTACTCAATTAATTATGTTTTTTTTTATATTGCAAATATTTATGTGATCAGTGCTTTTCCAGCAGTTATATATTCAGCTTCTATTATCATGACTATCATAGGGGAATGGTTAATTTTTAAAAGAAAACCAACCCATAAAACTTTAATTGGCGCTAGCATTGGTATGCTTGGTATTATTATAATATTTAATGATGAAATTTTTTATTTCACTCTAGATAATAGAGCTCACCTTGGTTTATTTTTTGCTTTTGTTGGAACTTTGGCTGCATCTGCTGGCAATGTAATTCATCAAAGAAATACTAATAATAACTTTCCTCTTATTCAATCAATTGCATATGCTTCATTTTATGGCGCTATAATTACCTTATTATTTTCTAAAATAAATCACACACCTATATTGTTTGAATATAGCTTCAGATATATTGTCTCTTTGATTTATTTATCAATATTCAGCACCATATTTGCATTTATCTTTTTTTTGAAATTAATTGACAAAGTTGGCTCTGGAAGATCAGCCTATGTTTCTGTGGTTATGCCACCAATCGCTCTATTAATTTCCACTTATTTTGAAAATTTAGAGTGGCAATTAGATTTAATAATTGGATTGCCTTTTTTATTGATTGGAGCAATTTTGGTCATCAACCAAAAAATTAAACCTATTTCTTAATTACTGATATTGACCAGTTACAAGATTCCTGTTGTCTTAATCTTATTATCTTAAATCATTTATATACTGACAATTATCAAACTGTCAGGAAGCAAATTCTGTATGCTTATACTGGAATTATGATTTATTAAATTTCCATCGCTATCAACAAGTATTAAAAAATTATTAGAGTAAAATTTATTTTTATATTATTGAAAAAATTTTTGGAATTAAATATTTAAATCATTTTACTTTGATAAAATATATTCAATATAGAACTAATTTGATAAACCCTGAATAAGAGATGCACTGTTATTGGTTGGTTTATTTACGTCTTTTGAGACTTGATAAAAAATAAGATTTGGTTTTTTACATTCTTTTAAAAAACTAGAGCCTTGCAATTCTAAATTTAAATATCGATTAATATCCGCTTGATTGAGAATAACTGGTTGTCGGTCATGAATATCTTTTATGTTCTCTCTAGCAGCTTCGGTAATTAAACAAAATTGATCTTCTTCATAAATACCTGCAATATAAAGAAGTTTTTTATCTTTTCTAAAAAAATAGTAAGGAGTTTTTTCTTGCTCGGACCTTTTCCACTCATAAAAACCATCAGCGACTGCAATACATCGATGAAGTTTAATTAATTTTTTAAAAGAAATTTTATCATCAATAGTTTCTAATCTCGCATTGATTAACGCTTTATAATCTTTTTTTTTGGCCCAACTTGGGACTAAGCCCCATGTTAAATTTTCTAAAGTATTACCATTTTTGTATTTTTTAATAACAGGAAGTTTTTGGTATGGGTGAGCATTATAATTTTCTTTATCTTCCACTTGAATGGCTGACTTAACAAGTTTTTTAGTTTTTGATACTGGGTTAGTTATGACGTATCTTCCACACATAAATATATATTTTCACATTTCAAAAAATTAATTTTTAATAATATCTAACCAATTTTTGATTTCACAAGTTCGATTGTCAAAATCCAATTTTTTATCTTCAGCTTTTATATAAGAAATATGTTTTTGAAAATCTTTTTCACTTTCAAAATATTTATTTTGAAGAATTCTCTCTTTTCTCGCATTTGAAAGATTTATCATTTGATAATATTCATAGTCCGGATGATATTGAAAACCCCATATTTCAGATTTACCTGATTTAAAATATAATCCCATAACTTTATTGATATCATTACTTGATAAAATTTCGGCATTTTTTGGAATTTCACAAACTTCATCATAATTGAATGCTGGTGTATTAAAAATGTTTTTTTTATTTTTATAAATTAAATTATTTTTCCCTTTTTGGTTAATCTTCACATTAAATGCAATCCCAATATGAGCGCCATTAACTCCCCTAGCAACTTTACCACCTGCAGCTGTTGAACAAACTTGTAAACCCCAACAAATTGCTAAAATTTTTTTGTTTTTGTTAAAACAATTTGAAGCAAAATTAATATGTTTTTTAATTTCATCAGTCATATCGTTAATTCTCATAGCACCACCTGTAAAAGCTACCCCATGAAATTTATTTATATTATTTAATGCCTGATTGGTCATGGTATCGTTACCAGGATTAATAATTTCAATATTGGCACCTGGAGCTAATTTTATTATTAGTTTTTTTAAATTTTCTGAAGCAGTTAAACCTGCTGCTTTAATAAAAATTTTACTATCCTTGGTGATGTTTCCCTCAACAATTAAAATATTTAAATTGCTAATCAATTTTTAGAATAAAGTTCCTGACATGCTATGTTCGTACATAGTTTTCATGTCTGCTAAAACTAATTTCTTCGGATTGCCCCCAGTTGATGGGTCTTCAAGTGCCATTTTTGATAGTCGATCTATATCAAAATCTTTTTCCTTAATCACTTCAGATAATTTATGGGGCATTTGTAGTTGTTTTCTTAAATCTAAAACCCATTTAATAAAGCCATTAAATGAACGATCTTTCAACTCTAGATAATGAGAGATTTTTATAATTTTTTGCTCAATGACATCTTTATTAAAAGTCAAAACATAAGGCATAAATATTGCATTCGATAATCCATGATGAATATTATTCACCGCATTAACTGGATGACTTAAGGAATGAATGGCACCAAGTCCTTTTTGAAATGCAGTTGAGCCCATACTTGCCGCTGCTAACATGTTCATTCTTGCCTCAATATTAGAGCCATCTCTTACGGCTATCAGCAACCATTGATTTATTAATCGCATTCCCTCTAAAGCAATTCCATCAGCCATCGGATGAAATCCTGGTGCACAATAAGCTTCTAAATTATGTGCAAGAGCATCCATGCCTGTTGCAGCAGTTATTTTAGCTGGGAGACTGATTGTAAGAATTGGATCAAGGATTACGACTGATGGTAAAAATTTTGGATGAAAAATAATATTCTTTACACCTGTTGCTTCATTTAAAATAACCGAAGCTCTCCCGGCTTCTGAACCAGTTCCTGCTGTTGTTGGTACTGCAATAATTGGCGCAATTTTATCTGAGTTAGCCTTAGTCCAATTATCACCGACGTCTTCAAAATCCCATATTGGCAATGATTGTCCTGACATAAAAGCTATTGCCTTGCCGACATCCAAACCACTGCCACCACCAAAAGCAATTACACCATCACATTTATTTTTTTTATAAAAATCAACACCTTCACTGACATTGGTGCCAGTGGGATTACCAACAACATTAGAGTAAATTTGAACTGGAATATTTTCGTTTTTTAATCTATGCAAACTTTCTAAAATAATTTCCGTTTTTGCTAAACCACTATCAGTTACAAGTAATGGTTTTTTGATATTTAATTTTTTACAAGCTAAGCTTAAATCTTTAATTCGATTTTCTCCAGCCCAAATTGTGGTTGGATAATTCCAATTATATTTTTGCATATTATAATTTTGATTTTTTATAAAAATTATTATAATATATCAACTTATCAATTAAATTTTACAATATAATGTTTAAGACTATCACGCCAGTTGATAACACTGTTTATCTTGAAAGAGAGTATGACACAGCCAAAATTGAAAATACTATAAACAACTCGATAAAAGCCCAAAAAGCCTGGGCTTCTTTAAGTACTAAAGAAAGAGTATTTTTAATTTTAAATTTTGTTAGTGATTTTTTAAAGCGTGATAAAATTATCATAGAGGAACTCACTAGACAAATCGGTCGACCAATTTCGCAAGCTGCTGGAGAACTTAGAGGTTTTAAAGAGCGTGCGGAATACATGCTTGCAATAGCTGAAAAAAAGCTAGCTGATGTTAATGTCTCAAAAGATAGTAATTTTGCTAATTATATTAAAAGACGACCTTTAGGATTAGTTTTTATTATTGCTCCTTGGAATTACCCTCTTTTAACAGCGGTAAATTCTCTAATTCCAGCTCTTGCTGCTGGAAACTCGGTAATTTTAAAACATTCGGCACAAACTCCTTTATGCGCTGAACAACTATTTCAATCAGCTAAAAATACTTTGCCTAAAGATGTGTTTAGTTATCTTCACCTCACTCATCAAGACAGTTTAAAAATTGTTGCCGATAAAAGAATTGGCTTTATTTCATTTACTGGCTCTGTGAAAGCAGGTTACGAGGTACAAAAAGCAACACATACTAAATTCATCAATGCAACCCTAGAATTGGGTGGCAAAGATCCAGCTTATGCAAGATACGACTGCGATTTAGAAAAAACTGTTGCAAATTTAGTCGATGGCTCTTTTTATAATTCTGGACAATCGTGTTGTGGAATTGAAAGAATATATGTTGATGAAAAAATTTATAATAATTTTTTAGAATTATTCATAGCCAATACATATAATTATAAACTTGGCAACCCTTTAGATCCCATTACTAACCTTGGCCCTGTAGTAAAAATATCAGCTGCTGAATTTATTCAAAATCAAATGGATGCTGCAGTAAAAAAAGGTGCAAAAAAAATGATTGATGAAAATAAATTTAGTTTTCCAAAACAACACAAAAACTATTTAGTGCCACAAGTTTTAACTAATGTAAATCATGATATGGAATTTATGATGGAAGAAACTTTTGGACCTTGTGTAGGAATAATGAAGGTCAAAGACGAACTTGAGGCAATAAAATTAATGAATGACAGTCCTTATGGCTTGACTGCATCAATATGGACCAGTGATATAGAAATTGCAAAAAAAGTTGGCGATCAAGTTCAAACTGGAACTTTTTTTATGAACCGTTGCGATTACCTGGATCCAGCATTAGCTTGGACCGGAGTTAAAGAAACTGGAAAAGGATGTTCTTTGTCAGAAATGGCTTATGAAACTCTTACGGCTCCAAAAAGTTTTCATCTTAGAAGGCAACAATAATATGAAACTCACTTTTAATGGTAAATCTGCAATTGTCACTGGTGCTGCAGGTGGAATGGGTTTAGAGATTTCATCAAAGCTTTCTCAAAACAATATCCAAGTTTTAATGTTAGATCTTAAAAAACCCTCAAAAGATTTTTTAACCAATAATATTAATTGTTCGTTTCATAAAGTAGACGTTACTAATTACACAAAATTAAAGTCAATAATTGGGGCATTTTATACAAAAACTAAAAAAATTGATTATTTAGTCAATACTACTGGTGTATTATGGTTTAATAAGGATGTATCTTCAGTAGATATAGAGTCTAAAGTATGGGACCAGGTTTTTAAAATAAACCTAAAATCTATGATGTATCTATCAAAAATTATAATTCCCAAGATGGCAATAAATAATTTTGGCTCGATGGTTCATATTTCTTCGATAGATGCTTTATCGGGTGATGATAAACCCCAAGATGCTTATGGTTCATCAAAAGCTGCTATGATAAGGTTATCAAAATCTCTAGCAATACAATTTGCATCAAAAAATATTAGATCCAATATTATTTTACCAGGACCAATTGATACTGGTATGCAAAAAAGATGGAAAAAAAATCCAGCAGCAAAGAAAAATTTAGAAAAATTTATACCTCTTCAAAGGGTTGGAAAACCAGAAGATATTGCAAATACATCAATGTTTTTATTGAGTGATCAAGCAAATTACATAACTGGCACTGAAATTATTGTTGATGGTGGAATCACCTCAAAACCTTAATTTTAGCTTTTGAAACAACTATTAAGCGAAATTTTAATAAATTTTAATTAAGTTTAAGCAAATCTGAAAATTCTATTTTTTATAATAATTTAATAATATCGAGTAATACATTAAAATTTCTACTATTTAGTGTTTTTAAAATAACCTCGAATCGTTTAAATATTTTCATTGAGGTGGTTAAGGGAGACTGAAACCACCTCTATCTTAAAAAAACCTACGTAATTTATTTAATACATGATTTAATTTATCCTTAGAATAAATTTTGCCTTTTTTGACCCATACTGAAAGTGGCCAAGTATAATCATTTTGATATCTTGCAATAATATGAATATGCAGTTGCGGTACAATATTGCCAATTTTTTCCAAATTAAGCTTTGTTGTTTTAAAAACTTTTTTCATTATTTTACTTACATGAACTATTTCTTTCATTAGTAGTGTTTGATCTTTTGAGTTTAAGTCGGTGATATCAGTGACCTCTTTTCTTTTAGGAATTAGTATAATCCAAGGAAATTTTTCATTATCCATAAGTCTTACCGTACACAGCTTCAAATCCCCAATATAATGAGATGATATTAAGAAATTTTTATTTAATTTATTCAAATGTTTACATTAGTTAATTAAAAGTTTTTTTGAAAAAATTTTAAACCATAATTTTAATTGAAGGATAAATACTCAATAAAGGATCTAATTGAAACAACTATTAAAAATAATCCAAATATTTTACTTAATAAACTTTTATTAATTTTATAAACAGCTTTAGCGCCTAGTCTTGCCATAAGCATGGTCATAGGAAAAAATACAATAAAACCTAATAAGTTAATATAGCCCAGACTAAATGGGCTATTAATATTGTCAATAATTTCACCACCAACTACCATGGTAATCGTGCCAAAAACTGCAATCAAAAAACCAATTGCAGCAGCAGTGCCAATCGATTTTCTAATATCATATCCAAAAATTCTCATCAAAGGTACCATTAAGGATCCACCACCAATTCCTAAGGGAATAGAAATAAAACCAATTATAATTCCTGAGATACTTTTAAATAAGTCTGATATTTTTTTTGGATTTTCTAATAATTTTTCTCTAATAAAAATAAAAAACAATCCAACTAAAAAAGTAAAGAATGAAAAAAACAAAACTAATTCTGAAGTTTTTAAATTTACTGCTAAAAAGCCACCAGTGAAAACGCCGATAAGAATAAAAACTGCAAATTGCTTGACCATTTTAAATTCAACTTCGTCATGTTCCATGTGGGTCTTGGTTGAGATAATTGAGGTTGGAATAATAATAGCTAGAGATGTTCCAACTGATAAGTGCATTCGAGTTGCAATATCAAAATCCAAAACGCTAAATGCGTAATACAGTGCTGGCACCATAATAATTCCACCTCCAACACCTAACAATCCTGCCATAAAACCTGCTACTGATGCAGATAAAATTAAAACTAACAATAAATTAAATATTTCACTAGAATTTATAATATCCATCAAACATGAGTTAAGATCGCTTTTTCATTATTTTGGACGATCGTCATGATATGTTTTGCTTTTTGAAAGTCTGAGTCTCGTGCCATCATATTATCACTTAAATACCTCTTCCAATCTTTTGAACCTACCTGGCCATGATATAAACCAACTGTATGTCTCATAATATGATTAACTTTTGTTCCTAACTTTACTTCTTTTTCTAAATACTCTAGAAGTTTTGCAGCCACCTCTTCTCGTGTTGGATTTTCTTTAGTACCGAAAATCTCTTTTTCAATCTCTACTAGTGAATAGGGATTTTGATAGATTGATCTACCAATCATAACTCCATCACAAAAATTTAAGTGGTTATTTATTTCATTAATCCTAGAAATTCCACCAT
Organism: Alphaproteobacteria bacterium; assembly: GCA_016870175.1. Classification (GTDB taxonomy): domain Bacteria; phylum Pseudomonadota; class Alphaproteobacteria; order Pelagibacterales; family Pelagibacteraceae; genus Pelagibacter; species Pelagibacter malawiensis. The sequence continues at coordinate 7,139 of VGCG01000006.1, read as the reverse complement.
TAATAATAATTTCTAAATCAGGATTTTGCTCTTTTATTTTGTAAACCATATTATAATTTAATTTAGGAATATTTAAATTTTGTTTTGGCGAAAGACCAGTTAGGATTGCTTTCCTTGCGTGTAAAATAAAAGTTTTACACCCTGCGCTATTCATTTTATGAATAAAATTATTCAAATATTCAAAATCTTCAATATTATCAAAACCTATTCTAGTTTTAGCGGTAACAGGAATATTGCAAGCATTGACCATTGCATTAATACATTCAGCCACAAGGTTTGGTTCTTTCATTAAACAAGCACCAAACATATTCTTTTGAACTTTTTTACTTGGACATCCAAGATTAATATTAATTTCGTCATATCCGAAATCTTCGGCTATTTTAGAAACTTCTGCTAACTCTAATTTATTAGATCCTCCAACTTGAAGAGCTAATGGCTTTTCCTCAGGGCTAAAATAAAGTATCTTTTTTTTATCTCCGTGAATAGCTGATTTGGTTGCAACCATTTCTGAATAAAGCATTACATTTTTACTCATTAGTCTTAGAAAATAACGTTCGTGCCGATCTGTGCAATCCATCATTGGTGCGACTGAAATTTTTCGATTAATTTTTTGCATTTAAATATTAAAAAAAAATATTTATTTTAAATTTTTTTTTCTTTAGGGGTGAGAACTACCGCAAGAATAGCTCCAATAATAACTAAGGAACACCCTGTGATTTGACGCCAACCAAATGGTTCATCTGTAAGGATACTGGACGAGATCGCACCTACCAGTACCTCGCTTAGAAAAAGAATAGAACATATTCCTGAACCTATTTGTGTGGGTGCCCAAAGTATGATTATTATTGTTGGAATATAAAAAAATAAACTAAAAGCAGTTATATAAATTGACATAGAAATAAATGAGTCAATGGATGGAATTGGACCTAAACCTTCTGAAAGTGCTAATCCTGAAACAATTCCAAACAAAGTTCCGTAGAAAAAAAATGACATGACTATTGGAAAAATACCATCCGTTTTGATAAGTTCAAGTCGGGTCATTCCACCTGCAAATATAACACCTCCCGCTAAAGCAACCCAATCCCCCAAGCTTTGAGGCAATGGTATAATTTTATTCTCAGCAAAAACAACCCACAAACCACCAATTGCTAAAATTAAACTTATTGCTCTTTGCCATCCATGTTTTCTTTTTAAAAATAAGATCTCAAAGACAGTTGCCCAAACAGGCACCATATAAAATAATAACAATGCCCGAACTACATCAGTCAAGAGAAAACAGATCGCATAAAAATAATAACCACCTCCTAGTAATAAACCAGTAAGTGGCAATTCTAGACCGCTACTTTTACCTTTAATTAATCTCCAAACTGTTATTGGCAGTAATAATATAAATGCGATTAACGTTTGAGAAATTGAGCCCCAACCTCCTGTTAAACCTCCGTCCTCAAATACTCTTTGAGGTAACCAATAAAGGCCCCATGCACCTGCGGAAAGAGTTAATGCTATTGCAATTTTAAAGTAGTGAGGGTGTCTCATATTAAATTAAATAAGCTATTCTATTCTTAAAAATTTTAATAATTTGTAATTTTTAATTAATAAAGGGCTATTGTCAAAGAATAAAGCAAAAATTATGTGAATTAATTAATCTTCTGAATTATTTTCTTTTTCTGCTATTTCGTCTAAAGAAATTTCTTCCTCGTCTTCGATAATTTCATCATTATCCTGAATATTGTTTTCTAGTTCAGCTTTTTTTGACAACTCAGCTATATCGTCTTTAAATATCTGAAATTTTTCTGGAGTTTTTCTAGCTCTTTTAGATGGCAAAATTGGTGTTCCGCTTTTTGAAATTTCACCTTTATACATGTTTTCAAAATCATCACCCACCTCTTCATCATCCAGTAAGCCATCATCTATTTGTTCAACATGTTTTCTAAGTTTATAAATTGCATTTTCTCTTAGGTCAGATACTTTAATTTTATCTTCAGCTATTTCTCTAAGAGAGATAACTGTATTTTTATCATTATCTCTATCCAAATTTGGTTCAATACCCGAGTTCAGTTGAACTGCTCTTTCTTTAGCAACCAACACCAACTCATATGGACTTTCTACTTTATCGATGCAGTCTTCTACGGTTACTCTTGCCATGCGCAGTATTTACACAGCGTGCTTTCAAAAATCAAGGAGAATTTATAAATATTGAGGATCAAGTTTACTCTTGATCAAAAACAATAGTGCTATTGTGCTTAAAACATAAATTCCTGAAACTATAGAAACTTGTTCAATAGTTAGGCCTTTGTCAATAAAAACACCAAAAAGTGCTGTACCAAAGGCGGTAGAAAACACCATCAATGAAGTTGTTAGGGCTTTTATTGATCCGATATATTTAACACCGTATATTTCAGCCCAGGTCGAAGAGCCTAAAACATTTGCTAAGCCATTGGATATACCTAGTAAACCAAAGAAGAAAAATGATGAGATAGGATTATCAAAATAAAAAATTACTATTGTTGAAAAGAACAAAGGAACATTCGTATAGATCAATAATTTTCTACTGCTAAATTTGTCTACTAAAAAACCAGAAAAAAATAAGCTGATAACAGAAAATACTGAATAGAACATAAATGATTGAGCAATTATATAAGGTCCCCAATCTTTTGAAGCAGAGATAAATGATTGATAAACAAAAGTACCAGTTGCTATCCACGGCATTGCTATCAAATTTAAACAAATGATATAAAATCTATAATCTTTAATAACTTCAATTCTTTGCCACTGCTTAATTTTTTTTTCAATTAAATTCTCTTTATTTGAAATCTCTCTAGACTCAAATTTAATATCTCTTACTAAAAAAAATGAAGCTAAAGGTAAAGTCAAAACTATTAAAATTGAAATAGAAATCCAAATATTTTGCCATTCAAATATATTTAACAAAAAAACTATAACCAATGGTAAAGTAAATTCTGCCAATGATAAGCCTAACCATGATACGCTAAGTGCTTTACCTCGACTTTTATCGAAATATCTTGAAATTGTTGTAGCAGCTGTGTGAGACATTAATCCTTGACCAGAAAGTCTCATTAAGAAAATTGAAAAAAATAAAAAAATTAATGAGGAAATTTTAGAAAAAATAAAACTTGATGCCGCTAACAAAATGATAACAAAGAGTGAAAACTTTAAAATATTAACATCATCAATTTTTTTTCCAACCCATATAAGAATGAAGCTACTTAATAATGTTGCAGACGCATAAATTGTTCCAAATTCTCCCTGACTAATAGAGAGAGTATTTCTTATGTTTGAATTAAATAGTCCAAGAAAAAAACTCTGTCCAAAACTTGAAAAAAATGTAAAGATAAATCCAAATAAAATTAATTTAAAATTCAAACTTTTAAAAATCATAAAAAAGAAAATATGAGTACTGTAAGCTTTATAGGTTTAGGTGTCATGGGTTATCCAATGGCAGGCTATATATCAAAAGCTGGTCACAATGTAACTATTTATAACCGAACCACAATCAAAGCTGACAAATGGCTCAGTGAATTTAAAGGTTCTAAAGCTGATACACCTGAAAAAGCTGCTGAGGGAGCTGATTTTATATTTACGTGTGTTGGAAATGATAATGATCTTCGAGAAGTAACCTTCGGCAATAATGGAATTTTTAAGAAAATTAAAAAAAATGCGATCTACATAGACAATACAACTGCTTCAGCAACTATTGCCCGAGAAATATATCAATTTTCAAAAAAAAATGGTTTTGGATTTTTAGATGCTCCAGTTTCTGGTGGTCAATCAGGCGCTGAAAACGGAACATTAACAGTAATGATCGGTGGAGACCCAGAAAATTACGAAAAAGCAAAAGATATCATTAAATGTTATAGCAAAAAAATGAAGCTTCTTGGTCCAGCTGGCAACGGACAGCTCGCTAAAATGGTAAATCAAATTTGTATAGCTGGACTAATTCAAGGTTTATCTGAGGGAATTAACTTTGGAATTAAAGCTGGTCTCAAAATGGAAGATGTTATTGAAGTTATTTCAAAAGGAGCTGCCCAATCATGGCAAATGGAAAATAGATACAAAACCATGATTGATAATAATTTTGAATTTGGATTTGCGGTTGATTGGATGAGAAAAGATCTAAAAATTGCTATTGATGAAGCGAAAAATAACGGTTCAATTTTACCTATAACTGAAATAGTTGATAAGTTTTATGCTGAATTACAATCAATGGGTGGCAACCGTTGGGATACTTCTAGTTTAATAAAAAGATTGAGAAATTAACTCTATGCAACCAACCTACTACGAAAATTTAGATGAAATAAAAAAAAAAATTTGGATGATGTTAGATGACGCGGTAACAAATAGAAGTTCACCATTTAGAATACCAGTTTTTATTTGCGGTAATCAATCTGATTTTGATGGAAGAATTGTCGTTCTTAGAAAATCAGATCAAAAAAATAATCTTTTACAATACCACACTGATATTCGATCAGATAAAATAGCACAATTAAAATTAAATAAAAATGCTGTAATGATTTTTTATGACAAGGAGGAAAAAATTCAAGTGAGATTAAAAGTTGAGTGTGTCATTAATCATAATAATAAAATCACCAAAGAATCTTGGTTAAAAACCCAACACATCAGTAGAAAATGTTATTTAGTTGATCAAGGGCCTGGAACAAAATCTGATGTGCCAACCTCTGGATTAAAACCTGAATTAGATAATTTTGAATTTACCATGGAGCAAAGTGAACAAGGTTATAAAAACTTTACTGTAATTCAATGCAATATAAAAAGCATGGAATGGCTTTATTTAGCAGCAAAAGGACACCGAAGGGCTAGGTTTGATTTAGTACTTAACCAGGAAACTTGGCTCACGCCTTGAATTTAAAAGATAGATTTAGAGTATTTTTTCCAATTATCTTGGTAATGCTTTGCGTTTTCACTTATATGCTTGATTTCTATGTCCGTAACTTTTCTTATTATTTTTCCAGGAGTTCCAACAACTAATGAATTATCTGGAATTTCTTTATTTTCTGTTATTAAAGCTTTAGCTCCTATAATGCAATTTTTTCCAATTTTAGCATTGTTAAGAATAACCGCACCAATACCAATTAGACTATTATCATCAACAGTACACCCATGGAGCATAACCAAGTGTCCAACGGTTACATTTTTTCCAATTTTTAAAGGACAGCCTGGATCTGTGTGAAGAACAGAGCCATCTTGTATATTGGAACCTTCGCCAATATAAATATTTTCAATATCACCTCTTAATACAACATTAAACCAAATACTTGAGTCTTTTTCTAAAGTTACATTACCAATAACAATGGCATTAGGTGCAACCCAATTATCTCCAGAGTTTTGCGGTTTTTTATCTTTTAAATCATAAAACATAATTTATATATTCTTATAACATGCCCATTCAAACTCCAATATGTGATTTTGGTAAAAAAGCTTTGCCATTCAAATTAAAATCTACTGAAAATAAAATTTTATCTCTAGAAGATATCAAAGGTGTAAATGGAACGTTAATAATGTTTATTTGTAATCATTGTCCTTACGTAAAGGCTATTACCAAAGACATGGTTGAAGATTGTAATGAATTGAAAAAAATTGGGATTAACTCTGTAGCCATATCCGCTAATGATGTAAAGAATTATCCCGAGGACTCATTTGAAAATATGATCAAATATGCAAAAGATAATCAATTTAATTTTCCCTACTTAATTGATGAAACTCAGGAAATTGCCAAAAATTATGGTGCTGTATGTACACCTGATTTTTTTGGCTATAATAAAAACCTCGAATTACAATATCGAGGCAGACTTAGAGAAATTAAAAATTTAATTCCAGTACGAAATGGTAATAGTGATTTGCTAGAAGCAATGCAGGAGATTGCAAAAACTGGAAAAGGTCCTAAAAACCAAATTCCTAGTGCTGGCTGCAGTATTAAATGGAAAAATAATTAATGTTTTTAATTGTGAGCCGAAATTTTCCACCTGAGTTAGGTGGCATGCAAAATCTAATGTGGGGACTTTCAAAAGAATTAGCAAAAAATTTTATGATAAAAGTTTTTGCTGATTATCACGATGATCATAAAAAATTTGACGAGCAGGCCTCGTTTTCAATTGAAAGAGTCGCCGGAATAAAATTATTAAGAAAATATCGTAAAGCCCAATTAATAAATGAATTTATTAAAGATAATAAAGTTCAAGGAATAATTGCAGATCATTGGAAAAGTTTAGAATTACTAAAAACAAATAAAAAAAAATATTGTCTCATTCATAGCAAAGAAATTAATCATTTAAAAGGCTCAGATCAGAACAAGCGATTAATAAGTGTATTAAACACCACTGAAAAAGTCATTGCAAACTCCGAATTTACTAAAAATTTAGCGATCACTAACGGGGTTAATAAAAGTAAAATTATTGTCATTAATCCTGGAATTGATCCGGTAGAAAAACTTGACCTTAAATTATTAGATAAAGTTGAAAGTTTGCTCAAAATTAAAACTCCTAGATTAATAACTGTTTCAAGATTTGAAAAAAGAAAAAATCACGAAAAAATAATTATGGCTCTAAGAAATCTTAAACAATTATATCCTGATATTGTTTACATCTGTATAGGTTATGGTGATGAAGAAAAAAATATAAAAAAACTAGTTGAAGAATTAAATTTAGAAAAACAGGTTATGTTTTTTAGAGATATCAGCACTAATTTAAAAAATGCTTTAGTAGCCAAATCCAACATATTTGTAATGCCCTCTATTATGTATCAACAATCTGTAGAAGGATTTGGCATAGCTTATATCGAAGCTGCTCAATATGGAGTTCCTTCTCTTGGGGGCAAGGATGGTGGTGCGGCTGACGCAATTAAACACAATCAAACAGGATTAATTTGCGATGGCAATAGTCTAGATGATATCTATTCATCCATTAATTCGATGCTGATAAATAAAAAATATATTGAATATGGAAAAAATGCCAAAGACTATGCGATTAAATTTCTCTGGTCCAATATTATTGAGGAATATAAAAAAGTTTTAATTAATTAATATTTAGGATTAATTGTTCAAATACTTTTTCAGCTGTTAAATTATTTAAATCTGCTACTTGAATAGCTTTAAAATTATCTCT
>VGCG01000005.1 GCA_016870175.1 Alphaproteobacteria bacterium | reverse complement strand
CTGCTGAAAAAATTAAATTATCGAAAAATCCAATTATAATTTCAGGGGGAGGTGTTTTTTATTCTGATGCAATGAGTGAGTTAAGTGAATTTGCAATCAAACATAATATTCCTGTTACCCAAACAGTGATGGGATATTCAACAATGAAAAAAGATCATTCTCATTACGCAGGTCAAATAGGAGGGCTTGGAGGAAAAAATGCCAACGCTTTAGCTAAGCAGACGGATCTTGCAATTGCTATAGGAACTAAATTAGGAGATTTCACCACCGGTTCATGGTCAGTTTTCGAAAATGAAAAATTTAAATTAGTTTCAATCAATGTTTCAAGGTTTGATGCTAATAAGCATCTTGCTCAAGCAGTTGTTGGTGACGCTAAAGTTTGTTTAAAAGAATTATCTTTAGCATTAGGTGATTGGAGAGCAGGTGATGAGTGGCAAAAAAAATCTCAATTTGAATTAAAATCTTGGAATAATTATATCGAAAAGCAAAGTGGACCAACCAATCAAGAAATTCCAAGTTATGCTCAGGTAATTGGTGCTGTTTATAGAAATTCAGACCCAACTGATATTGCCGTAACCGCAGCAGGAGGATTGGTTGGTGAAGTTATTCAAGTTTGGAGACCTCGTGAACTTAATACTCATGAAACCGAATGGGGTTTTAGTTGTATGAGTTATGAGATTTCTGGTGCTCTAGGCATTAAGATGGCAAATCCTGATAAAGAAGTTATTTCTTTTGTAGGTGATGGATCTTATCTATTAAATAATACTGATATTTATTCTTCTGTAATTACAAATAATAAATTAATTATAATTGTTTGTGACAATGGAGGTTTTGCTGTTATCAATCGACTTCAATTATTTAAAGGTGGCAAAGAATTTAATAATTTATTTAAAAGTTCAAAAACACCTGGATTAGTAAGTTTTGATTTTGCAAAGCATGCAGAAAGCATGGGTGCTAAGTCAGAGCATGTAAATTCAATAGCAGATTTAGAAAAAGCAGTCCAAAGAGCTAAAAAATCTAAGGTTACCTACGTGATATCCATTAAAACCCATGCATACGAATGGTTAGAGGGATCAGCTTTCTGGGAAAGTCCAACGTTAGAAATTCCAACAACGAGAGAAAATGAAAATGCTTTAAAAATTCACAAAGAGGGAAAATCCAAGCAAAGACAAGGGGTTTAATAAATAAATTTTCATGAATAAAGTTTTTAAAGTGGGTTTGATAGGTTGCGGGAATATTGCCGAAACATATTTTAGGGCGCAAAAATATTTTAATAATATAAAAATTGTAAAGTGCGCAGATATTATACACTCCAATGCCATTAAATGTGCTCAAACGTATAAAATCCAAGCTTTGAGTGTCAAAGATTTATTGAATGATCAAGATGTTGAAATTATTCTTAATTTAACAATTCCTAAGGCTCATTATCAAGTTGCAAAACAAGCGTTATTAAGTGGCAAACATGTTTATTCCGAAAAGCCATTGGCTATTAATTTTAAAGATGGACAGGAATTAATTAAATTATCAAAAAAGAAAAATTTATATATTGGTAATGCACCTGATACTTTTCTAGGGGGTGGAATTCAAAAATCAAAAGAGTTACTGGAAAAAAATATTATAGGTAAAATTATTTTGGGCAGTGCAATATTTGCATTTCCAGGACTAGAGACTTATCATCCAAATCCTGAACCTTGGTTTGCAAAAAAAGAGGGTGGCCCTGTAATTGATATGGGACCTTATTATTTAACTGCACTTGTCAACTTGTTAGGACCAGCTAAAAAAGTAAGTGGACGAATTGTTGAGGGCAAAAAAAAAAGAACAATTGGAATTGGTCCAAAAAAAAATAAAACATTTAAAGTGAAGTGTCCTACAACTTATTTATCAACAATTGATTTTAACAATGGTACAACCATTAGGTTAACTCTATCTTTTGATGTGATAGCCCACCAAAGAAACCATATTGAATTATATGGCAATAAGGGTTCAATGATTGTACCTGATCCAAATATGTTTGGTGGATCAGTTTATATATGTAAAAAGATTGGTAATCCTTGGTTAGAATATAAAACAGATCATATGCCGTTAGGTAGAATAAATATAAAATCGCAAAGCTCAAGAGCCAATGAGTCACCAACTAACGCTAATTATAGAGGGGTTGGATTAGCTGAAATGGCTTACGCCATAGAAAATAATAAAAGACATGTCTGTAATGGGGAACTGTCGCTACACGTGTTAGATATTATTCTATCAACAATGAAAGCATGCAAGCTAAGGACACCTCAATTAATTAAGACCACATGTAAAAAGCCAGATCTATTTTCAATGAAGGAATTAAAAAAGATAATGAAATAAATTAATGGATTGTAATTTATGACAAAACCGATAGTGATTTCAGATCCATATCCAAGGACTTTAGAATTAATATTTACTAAAAAAAAATTTAAAGAATTAAAATCAAATTATACAATCTTAAGTTCGCCTAAAACGAATAAAAAAAGGTTTTATGAAAATAATATTCATAAAGCCACATTTATCCTTGGTCAACCAGATCTGGACAAAGCTCTTTTATTAAAAGCAAAAAAACTTAAGGCCATCATTAATGTTGAAAGTAACTTTCTAGATAACATGGATTATAATTATTGTTTTGAAAAAGGAATTCATGTAATTGCAACCTCACCAGTGTTTTCAAAGCCGGTTGCAGAACTTGCTTTAGGTTTAACTTTATCTTTATTAAGAGATATTCATAATTCACAACAAAGTTTTCTTAATAAAAAAGAAAAATATGGTTTAGAGGGAAATTTAAAAGCATCGTTATTGAGTCAAAAAAAAATAGGTCTTTTAGGATATGGCGATATTGCAAAAGCTCTAACACCTCTCTTATTACCTTTTTCTAACGATATTAATATTTATGATCCATGGGTGCCTAATAAAATTATTATTGAGAATGGTTTTAAAAATATTTCGCTTGAAAATATGTTTAAAACTTGTGATGTCATCTATGTGCTTGCGGCTATTACAAAAAATAACTTTTATCTTATTGATAAAAAACTGCTTAATAAATTAAAACCCCAATCTTTATTTATTTTAATGAGTAGAGCAGCGGTGGTCAATTTTAAACATTTGATAAATAGAGTGAAAAAAGGAGATATTTATGTGGCCACAGATGTATTTCCAGATGAACCAGTAAAAAAAAATGATCCAATAAGAAAAGTAAAAAATATTTTGTTTTCTGCTCATCGAGCGGGAGCCTTAAAATCAGTGTTTGAGGAAATGGGCAATATAGTTATGGAAGATATGAAATTAATTTCCAAAAATCTGCCGCCTAGATTGTGTAAAAGAGCGGAAAGAGAAACTGTTGGCTTATTAAGATCTAAACCAGTTGCAATAAACTAATTTTTTTTTATGTTATAAAATGACCATTTCAAATAAAATAATTTTAGAAGCTAAAAACATCTCAAAATATTTCGGCACTATTACTGCATTAGAAAATGTTAATTTAACAGTTAGAGAAGGAGAATGTCTTGGTGTTGTAGGGGATAATGGAGCAGGAAAATCAACTTTAATGAAGATACTTTCGGGCCTTTATAAACCTAGTAAAGGTGAGATGTATTTTTATGGAAAAAAAGAAGTTTTAGAAAGCCCAAGAGATTCTCAAAATTTGGGTCTAGAAATGGTTTATCAAGATCTGGCGCTAGCGGGTAATTTACCAATTGGAGAAAATATTTTTCTTGGTCGTGAACCAATTAAAAGCTTTAGTTTTTTAAAACTATTAGATTACAAGAAAATTAAAGAATTATCAGAAGCACATTTAGACAAGTTAAAAATTCATGTAAAAAGTTCTGATCAAAAAGTTGAAGAATTATCCGGAGGTCAAAGGCAGGCCATAGCTATAGCGAGAGCAACAGCTTTTAATTCTAAAGTAGTGATTATGGATGAACCGACTGCAGCTCTAGCAATTAAAGAGGTAAGTAAAGTTTTAGATCTTATTAATGGGTTAAAAAAAATTGGGGTTAGTGTAATTATTATAAGTCATCGAATGGACGATATTTTTGCTGTTTGCGATCGTATCACTGCTCTTTTTCAAGGTACCAACTTTGCGGAAGCAGAATTGTCAAAAACTTCTAAAGACGAAGTCATTGGTTGGATTATGGGTAAAAAATAAATATGGAAATTAAAGAAATTAATAAAGAAAGTTTGTTTTTAAAAAGCATTCCATATTTTGAAAAGTATGGAATTTTAATCGTCTTAATAATTATGATAGTTGGTCTTCATTTTCTGCAGCCAGAAGTATTTTTGTCATGGAGAAATATAACTAATATTTTTAAACAAGTGTCTTGGCAATCGATGCTTGCGTTAGGAGTTTTTATCGTGATTGTTACTGCTGGTATTGATCTATCTGTAGGATCGATAATGATGTTGTCTCTCATGGTCTTAGCAATTACCGCCAAGTCAGGAGCTGAATGGTACATTGTGGTACTTATTCCTTTAATATTAGGAATGCTTTGTGGAATGTTTAATGGTTTAGGAATAGTTTTTCTCCGTATGCCACATCCATTTATTATGACTCTTGGCACACTTTATATATTTAGGGGAGCAGGCAATTTAATATCAGGTGGATCTCCCATAAGTGGATTTACGGATGAAGTTAGATTTATCGGAAATGGGAGAATTGATTTGACATGGCTAGGATTGGACGAAACACAGTACTTGCCGGTAAGCGTAATTTTAATCGCGAGTGTGTTTTTCTCTATGTGGTTATTTTTAAATCACTCAAGAACAGGAAAATGGATTTATGCGATAGGGGGCAATCCTAATGCAGCAAGAGCTGCGGGAATAAATGTAGATAAAATTTTAGTAATTGTTTACTCGCTATGTGGACTTTTGTCTGGGTTTGGTGCACTTATTTTAGCAGGTAGAGCTGACTCAGGATACCCAAATGCTGGTTTAAATGCTGAGCTCGATGCAATAGCTGCATGTATTATTGGTGGTGCGAGTTTCTTTGGTGGAAGAGGCACAGTGTTAGGAGTTTTTGCAGGTGTTATGATAATGGGAATATTGAGGAATGGTTTAAATTTGATGGATGTAAGTGCTTTTTGGCAACAAGTGTTTATAGGAGCAATCATAGTAATTGCGGTTTACATCGATGTTTTGAGAAAAGATCTAGGAACTAGAAAATAGTTTTTTTAATAATTCAACTTATAATTGATAACTAACTTTTCAAATAAATTCATTTAAGAGTTGTCTTTTATGATTAAATATTATTTATTACGTTCTTTAAAGTTGTTTTTAAAAATCAAACAGAGGAAAAATAATGAATATAATTAAAAAATTAGGTGTATTTTTTACATCTTTATTTTTGATGCTAAGCATTTCAGTTGCAAGTTCGTTTGCTGAAAAAACTATTTTGTTTAGTATTAAAGGCCCTGGATCAGGAAACCCTTTTTGGGCTTCTGTTGAAAAAGGTGCTGCAGAAGAAGCTAAAAAATTAGGAGTAAAATTGATTATGATTGCACCACCACAAGAAGGTGATGTGCAAGCACAAGTTAATCAATTAGAAGATCAAATTGCAAAAGGCGTTGACGCTATTGCGCTTGCTCCTTCAGATCCAAATGCATTAGCTCCAATTGTAGATGATGCAATCAAAAACGGTATTCCAGTTGTGTTTGTTGATACAAAAGGAAGTAACGAGGGTGTAACTTTTATTGGAACTAACAATGAAAATGGAGCTGAGTTAGCTGCTAAATTTATTTGTGAAAAAACTCCAAAAGGTTCTGATGTTGCTATCTTAACTGGTATCGAGTCTCAATCGACAGCATTACTAAGAAGAGATGGTGCTGCTAAAGGTTTAAAAGGTTGTGGTTTAAATATCGTAGCTACACAAACAGCTGAATGGGACACTGCAAAAGCAAGATCAGTAACAGAAGCTATTCTTGCAAAAAATCCGAATATTAAGGCAATCTTTGGATCTAACGACAATATGGCGTTAGGTGCAATTCAAGCTCTTAAAGATGCTGGAATGAAGGATATTACAGTTGTAGGTTTTGATGCAACTCCAGATGCCGCTAATAGTATTTTAGCAGGTGAGATGACAGCGACTGTTGCACAATTCTCATACAACATGGGTGCTTATGGAGTAAAATACGCACTTGAGTTAGCAAATGGTAAAAAGATTGATCCAAATATTGATACAGGAACTCAATTAGTTACTAAAGAAAACGCTAAAGATTTTAAATAGTATTTAAAATAAAAGAAAAATTAAAGGGTGGAATAAAATTTCCACCCTTTAATTACCAAAGTTAATGTTGATAAAACTTGATCCAATTCTAAGTCCAAAGCTATTATTTACTCTTCGTTCAATGGGTCATGGTGATAAATTAGTTATAGCTGATGCCAATTTCCCAGCGCATACAATGAATAAAACTGTCGTAAGATTAGATGGAGTAAATATTAATGATGCCTCAAGAGCAATTCTATCTGTATTTCCGCTCGATAGTTTTGTTGTTTCTAAAGGAGGAAAAGCAGCAAATAGAATGGAAGTAGATGATAAACCAAATGAGTTAACAGATGCTCATAAAGATTTTATTAAAGCAGTAAAAGAAGTTTCAGGAGATAATTGGCAAGTAGGTTCTATTGAAAGACAATCCTTTTATGAAGAAGCTAAAAAATCTTATGCGGTTGTTTCAACATCGGATGTAAGGCCATTTGCATGTTTTATATTAACAAAAGGTGTAATTAAACCAGACGGCAGTGTTTGGATTCTTGATAAGGAATGAACCAAATTTGTATTTTTGGTGTATTTGTTGCTGATCTCAGTTTTTTTGGAAATAAGATACCTACAAGAGGAGAAACAATTTTAGGAAACAAACATTTAGTAGGCCCTGGCGGCAAAGGTTCTAATCAAGCAATTGCTGCTGCAAGATTAAAGGGTAAGGTAAATTTTATAACTAAAGTCGGTAAAGACCATTACGCAGATATGGCTTTCTCTTATTATAAAGAGGCAGGCGTAAATACGAGCTCTGTAATTCAAGACCCAAATTTATCTACAGGAGTAGCTGGCATTATGATTAATGAAACAGGTCATAACGCAATTAATATTGTCCCCGGCGCAGCTGCTTATTTAAATAATGAGGATATTGATAAAAATTTGGAGGTAATAAAAAAATCCAAGATATTTTTAACGCAAATGGAAACACCAGACTTAACTACAATCTATGCTTTAAAAAAAGCTAAACAAAATAATTGTCTTACAATTTTAAATCCAGCGCCAGCGAGAAAAGTAAATAAAGAAGATTTTTCTTTGTTAGATTTTTTTACTCCAAATGAAATTGAAGCGGAATTTTATCTTAATAAAAAAATCCATACTGAGGAAGATATGAAATATGCAGCAAAACAATTTTTGGACATGGGTATTAAAAATATTATTATTACATTAGGTGCAAAAGGTGTTTATTTTGCAAACAAAGATGAAAATTATTTTATTGAAGCTTTCAAATTAAAAAAGAGTGTTGTTGATACCACTGGAGCAGGTGATGCTTTTAATGGTGCTTTAGCTGTTGCTCTAGCAATGGGCTATACTTATAAAGACTCAGTAATATTTGCAAATAAAGTTGGCGGTATCTCAACAACTAGATTAGGAGCGGCGAGTTCAATGCCATTATTGAAAGAGGTAGAAGAATATTAAAATGATTTATAAAGCATTCGATAAAAGATATAGCGAAATGCAATATAGAAAATGCGGAACTAGTGGTCTTAAGCTACCATTAATTAGTTTAGGCCTTTGGCACAACTTTGGAAAAAAAACTATAAATCCTGAGTCTAAAAAAGTTATATATAAAGCCTTTGATTTAGGGATTACCCATTTTGATTTAGCTAATAACTATGGTCCTCCATATGGAAGTGCAGAAATTAATTTTGGAAAAATAATGAAAACTGATTTTAAAAAATATAGAGATGAGCTCATTATTTCATCCAAAGCGGGATATGACATGTGGGCTGGTCCATACGGTGAGTGGGGATCTAAAAAACATATTGTAGCGAGTTGTGATCAAAGTTTAAAAAGAATGGGATTAGATTATTTTGATATATTTTATTCACATCGATTTGATCCAAATACACCTTTAGAGGAAACCGCTGATGCTTTAGAAAACATTTATAAATCGGGAAAAACTTTGTATGTTGGAATTTCTTCATATTCCTCAAAAAAAACAAAAGAAATTTATAAAATTTTAAAATCAAGAAATATAAAAATACTAATTCATCAGCCGTCTTATTCTATTATTAATAGATGGATCGAAAAAGATTTAACTCAAACTTTAATAAATTATGGTATTGGTTGTATTGCTTTTTCACCAATAGCTCAAGGAATGTTATCTGAAAAATATTTAAAGAAAATTCCTAAAAATTCTAGAGCTAATCAAAAAATAACATCCTTAAATAAAAAATTAATTACTAGTAAAAATATTAAAACTATAAATGACCTAAATGTTATTGCAAAAAAAAGAGGACAGTCATTAGCTCAAATGTCTATTGCTTGGGTTTTAAATAATAAAGCTGTTACTTCAGCTTTGATAGGAGTAAGAAATTTAAAACAACTAAAAGAAAATGTAGAAAGTTTAAATAATTTGAATTTTTCTAAAAATGAGTTGTTATTAATTAATAAAAAAGCTAAAGATGGAGGAATTAACTTATGGCTTGCATCAAGCTCCTACTAAATAAAAAAAATGATTAAATTTGATTTAAATAACAGAGTTGCGATAGTAACAGGTGGTGCTCAAGGCTTTGGATTTGCAATTACAGAAAGATTTATCGATGCTGGAGCAAAAGTTATCATTTGGGATATTGATGAAGACGAGACTAAAAAAGCCTTAAATAAAATAAATTCTAAAAATTTAACTTATCGAATTGTTGATATAACTAATTTTGAAAAAATTATTCAAAGTTTAAAGGAAGTTGAGAATAAGCACGGCAAAATTGATATTTTTGTTAATAATGCAGGTATTGCTGGTATAATTAAAACTGTTGCGGACTACCCAGTAGAGGAATGGAACAGGGTTATAAATTTAAATTTAAATTCTGTTTTTTATTGTTGTAAAGCAGTTGTTCCACTTATGATTAAAAACAACTATGGACGTATCGTTAATATTGCATCAATTGCCGGCAAAGAGGGAAATCCAAACGCAAGTGCGTACAGTGCATCAAAGGCAGGGGTAATTGGTTTAACTAAATCTTTAGGTAAAGAATTGGCTCTTAAAAATATTGCAGTAAATTGCGTGACACCTGCTGCTGCAAAAACTAGGATATTTGATCAAATCACCCAAGAACATATTGATTATATGCTCTCAAAAATTCCTAGAAACAAATTTGTAAAAGTTGAGGAACTTGCTTCTTTAGTTACATGGCTGTGTAGTGAAGAAAATTCATTTTCAACAGCGGCCGTTTTCGATTTAAGTGGGGGGAGAGCTACATACTAATATGCAAATTGGTTTTGATGTTGGAGCTACAAAAATAGAGAGTGTAGTTTTAAGAGAAAATGGTGAAGAGACACATAGAACTAGAAAAGAATGTCCAAAAGATTATTTTTCAATAATTAATTCAATTAAAAATACCGTTGTAAATTTAGAAAAAGAATTTAATAAAACACTTCCCGTCGGAGTTTGTCATCCAGGTGTACATTCACCACAAACAGGTTTAGTTAAAAATGCTCCTAATTGTATGTGGATTGAAAAAAAACCATTTCAAAAACATTTAAGAGAAGCTTTAGGTAGAGAAGTTTTTTGTGAAAATGATGCAAACTGTTTTGCTTTATCTGAGGCTATTGATGGTTCAGGTAAACATTATAAAATTGTTTATGGAATAATTTTAGGTTCAGGAGTTGGTGGTGGTCTTGTGATAGATAAAAAAATTGTAACCGGCCCGAATGGTGTAGCTGGAGAATGGGGCCATAACCAAATGCCATATCATTTAGCAAAAAAAGAAAATCTTGATAGTAATTTTCAAAGCAATGGTGAAATAGAAAGTTTTATTTCAGGACTCAGTTTAGCAAAAAGATTTAATAATAAACATTCAAAAAATCTTAAGGCAAATGAAATTTTTGAACTTAATAGAAAACATGATTTGGATGCAAAATCATTTATTGACGATTTTAAAATAAATTTAGCAATCTCCTTGTCATTAATAATAAATATATTAGACCCAGATGTATTTATTTTTGGTGGAGGTCTTTCAAATGAAATTGATTTTTTAACTGAAATTGAGTCTATGGTTAAAAAATTTGTTATTGGAAAAGAATATGAGGGAGTTTTTTTAAAACCAAAGTTTGGCGATGCCAGCGGTGTTAGAGGTGCGGCAAGATTAGGTAGAATGTCAGTTTATTAAATACAACTAAGAATTGTAAAAAAAATTTTATAACTTTTTTTTCCATATTTTATTGATTTTTTTACAAAAAAAAATTAATGCCAATTATTACTTAAAAAATAATTTTAATATCAATTTCTAACATTAGTTTGTAAATTAATTTTTTTTTTTAATAAAAATAAAACAAGGGAGAAATAATGAAGAAAATAATTGCTATTTTTGCAATGGTATTAGCTCCAACATTTTCATATGCTGGATCTAGTGCTGAAGTACTTCACTGGTGGACATCTGGTGGAGAAGCAAAAGCACTTAAAGTTTTAAAAGATGATTTTGCTGCAAAAGGTGGAGCATGGACAGACATGCCAGTTGCGGGTGGTGGTGGAGATGCTGCTATGCAAACTTTAAAAGCTAGAATTGTAGCTAATGATGCACCAGCTGCTGCACAAATTAAAGGACCAACTATTCAAGCATACGATAGAGAAGGTGTTGTAGCACCATATAATATTGATGCTGTAGCAAAAGCTGAGGGTTGGGACAAACTTTTAAGTAAGCAAGTTGCTAGTCATATGAAATGTGATGATGGTAAGGCATATTGTGCTGCACCTGTTAACATTCACAGAATTGATTGGTTTTGGGCAAATAAAAAAGTTTTAGACTCTAATGGAATCAAAATGCCAAAATCTTGGGATGAGTTTAATGCTGCTGCTGATAAGTTACAAGCAAAAGGAATTATTCCTTTAGCACATGGTTCTCAGCCGTGGCAAGACGCGACTGTTTTTGAAGCAGTAGCTCTTGGGATCGGTGGAAATGACTTTTATAGAAAAGCTTTTGTAGAAGCAGATGCTGCTACATTAGGTGGACCTGTAATGGTTAAAATTTTTGACCAAATGAGAAAACTAAAAAATTATACTGATCCAGGTTCTCCAGGTAGAGACTGGAACGTAGCCACTGCTATGGTTATGGAAGGTAAAGCTGGTTTCCAAATAATGGGTGACTGGGCAAAAGGCGAGTTTGCTGCAGCTGGTTTAAATCCAGATGTCGATTATTATTGCGGAACAACTCCATCTGATAACGGATACCTTTACAATGTTGACTCTTTCATTTTCTTTAAAGTTGAAGGACAAGATAAAGTAGAAGGTCAAAAACTTCTTGCAAGTTTGATGATGGGTCAAGATTTCCAAAAAGTTTTCAATATCTACAAAGGTTCGATACCTGCGAGACTTGATGTACCAATGGATGATTTTGATATCTGTGCAAAAAAATCAAACAAAGACTTAAATACTGCTGCAAAAAAAGGGGGATTACTTCCTAGCTTTGCACATGGTATGACTTTGGAGCTTGGAGTTAAAGGTGCAATTCAAGACGTTGTCACTGAACATTTTAACTCAGATATGTCTTCACAAGACGCAGTAACTAAATTATCGGCTGCGGTTATGGCTGCTAGTTAATCATTAAGTTAATTAAAATTTTTTGCGCGCTATTATAAAAATATAGCGCGCAAATTAATTAAAAGCTGATGTTTTGGTTAAAAAGAAATTTACCAAGAATTGTCATAGCCCCATCTTTTGGTGTAATTGCTTGGTTTGTCTATGGTTTTATTTTTTGGACAATTTATGTTTCTTTTACAAAGTCTAAATTATTACCTCAGTATCAATTTTGGGGTTTGGATCAATATTATAGATTATGGTCAATGCCGAGATGGCATATAGCTGTTGAAAATTTATTTATATTTACAATATTGTTTATTATTTTATGTGTTTTGATTGGAATTATACTTGCAATTCTACTTGATCAAAAAATTAGGGCAGAGGGTTTTTTAAGAACAATCTACTTATATCCCATGGCTTTATCCTTTATAGTAACAGGAACAGCTTGGAGATGGATGCTAAATCCTACGCTAGGATTGGAAAAATTTGCTCAAGACCTCGGTTTTTCATCGTTTACATTTGACTGGCTAGTTACTCCTGGAATGTCAATATACACAATAGTAATTGCCGGCGTTTGGCAATCATCAGGCTTTATAATGGCAATTTTTTTAGCAGGATTAAGATCGATTGATGATGAAATAATTAAAGCGGCAAAAATTGATGGGGCTGGTTTAATTTCTCTATATACAAAAATTATTTTACCAATGATGAGACCAGTATTTATGAGTGCAATTGTAATTTTAGTTCACTTGGCAATTAAAAGTTATGATTTGGTAATTGCATTGACCGCTGGAGGTCCAGGAATATCGTCTGATATGCCTGCAGTGTTTATGACGCAAATGGCCTTCCATAGAAGTGAAATTGGTTTAGCTTCAGCGAGTGCAATTATGATGTTTTTAACTGTTTCAGCAATAGTTGTTCCATATTTATATTCAGAATTAAAAAGAGAAGATGATAGAAAATAATAATCAAAAATATCAACAATTAGAAAAAGCATCTAAAACAAAAAATACTATTTACCGCTGGATATTATTTTTGATATTAGCAGTTTTTGCAGCATATTATATCGCACCTCTCTACGTCATGATTGTGACGTCATTTAAAACTATGGCTGAGATACGTCAGGGTAATTTATTCGCTTTACCCAACGATTTAAATCTTGAGTCTTGGTATGTAGCGTGGAATGGACAAGGTTTTGCAGCTGGAGATGTGTTTTTAAAAACTTATTTTTGGAACTCTGCTAAAATGGTTTTACCAGCTGTTATTATTTCAACAATCATGGGCGCAATTAATGGATACGCTTTAACTAAATGGCGATTTAAGGGTGATAGCTATATATTTTTATTATTTTTATTTGGAACATTTATTCCTTATCAATCAATTCTTTTACCAATGTCGAGAACTTTAGGATTTATGGGAATATCAAATTCGATCTTCGGATTAATTTTAGTCCATGTGATTTACGGATTATGTTTTACAACTTTATTTTGCAGAAATTATTACGTTTCCATTTCAGATGAAATTGTTAAAGCTGCAAGAATTGATGGTGCTGGTTTCTTTAAAATATTTTTTAAAATTATGTTACCAATCTCTGCACCAATACTTGTAGTAACAGTGATTTGGCAATTTACACAGATATGGAATGATTTTTTATTTGGGGCAACATTTACTTTTGGAAAGGAAGCTCCCATACAAGTTGCATTAAACAACATGGTTCTAACAAGTTCTAGTGTTAAGCGTTATAACGTAGATATGGCAGCAGCAATTATAGCTGGATTTCCAACTTTAATAGTTTACGTTTTGGCAGGAAAATATTTTATCAGGGGATTAACAGCGGGGTCAGTCAAGGGTTAGTATGGCAAACTTAAAAATAATCGATATCAACAAAAATTTTGGGAAAACCGAAGTTTTAAAAGGGATTAATTTAGATATTAATGATGGAGAATTTTTAGTTTTATTAGGCCCTTCTGGTTGTGGAAAATCAACCCTTTTGAATACTATTGCAGGTCTTGAGACGTCAAAAAGCGGAGAAATTCTTATTGATAATTATAAGGTTAACGATATGGAGCCTAGCGATAGGGATATTGCTTTAGTATTTCAATCTTATGCTCTTTATCCAGCAATGACAGTTAAAAAAAATATTACTTTTAGTTTAGAGCAAAGGAAAACTTCAAAAGATAAAATTGAAGAAGCTCTAAATAGAGTTTCAACATTATTAAAGATAAAAGAATTGTTAGAAAGAAAGCCTTCACAATTATCCGGGGGTCAAAGGCAAAGGGTAGCAATGGGACGAGCTCTTGTTAGAGATCCTAAAATTTTTTTATTTGATGAACCTTTGTCAAATCTTGATGCAAAATTAAGAGTTGAAATGAGAAGAGAA
This sequence comes from Alphaproteobacteria bacterium, assembly GCA_016870175.1. Lineage (GTDB taxonomy): Bacteria > Pseudomonadota > Alphaproteobacteria > Pelagibacterales > Pelagibacteraceae > Pelagibacter > Pelagibacter malawiensis. The sequence continues at coordinate 29,109 of VGCG01000005.1, read as the reverse complement.
ATTAAAAAATTACATCAAAATTTAAAAACAACAGTAGTTTATGTGACACATGATCAAACAGAAGCGATGAGTTTAGGGACTAATATTGCAATAATGAACCACGGAGTTATTCAACAATGTGATACACCTAAAAATATTTACGATTATCCTAATAACATTTTTGTTGCTGATTTTATTGGATCTCCGTCAATGAACTTAATTAAAGGTAAAATTAAACAAGAAAATAATAATATTTTTTTTGTCGCAAATGAACATCTCAAAGAGTCTAAAATTCCACTTAATGATTATAAATTTAAACAAAAAATAAATGCTGATAAAAAAATAGTCCTTGGTATAAGACCAGAACATTTGTATGTAGAAAAAAATAGTTCCTCGGATTGTGAAATAAAAGTTAAATCCGAACTTGCAGAATACATTGGTCATGAGCAAATAATAACTTTTAATTATTGTGATCAGCAGCTCTTGGGTAAATTTCCGTCAACTATTGATATAATTATTAATAAAGAATATAAATTAAATTTAGACATTAATAAAATTTCTTTATTTGATGAAGTAACCGAAGAAAGATTATAGAAATGAAAGTAAAATATTTTGATCTAGAAAATAAAAGAGTTTTTATCACAGGAGGAGGCTCAGGTATAGGAGCCTCAATCGTTGAGCATTTTTGTGAACAAGGTTCAGAGGTGTATTTTATTGATATCAATGAGGTAGAGTCAAAAAAATTAATTCAAGATATAAAAAATAAAAATTACTCTATACCCTCTTTTATAAATTGTGATCTTTTAAATATAAAACACTTACAAAAAACTATAGCTGATATTATAAATCAAAAAGGACCTATTAATATTTTAATTAATAATGCTGCAAATGACACAAGACACAATATAGATGATGTTACAGAAGAGTATTGGAATGAGAGAATAAATGTAAATTTAAGACATTTTTTCTTTACTGTACAATCGGTAAAAAAATCAATGATAGAAAATGGAGGAGGATCAATTATTAACATGGGATCAACATCTTGGATGGTTGGTCAAGGCGGAATGGCAGCTTATACAGCAGCAAAATCAGGAGTTGTTGGGCTATCCAGATCTTTTGCAAGGGATCTAGGTCAGTTTAATATAAGAGTAAACTCGGTTGTGCCAGGCTGGGTAATGACTCAAAGGCAAATAGATTTATGGCTGAACGATGAGTCAGAGAAAGAATTAATGAAAAGACAATGTCTAAAAGAAAAATTAATGCCAGCTGAAATTGCTCAAGCAGTTTTATTTTTTTCATCAGATCAATCCTCAGGCTGCACCAATCAATCTTATATTGTTGATAAAGGGTGGTTTTAATAGACTCGGTGAAAATAAAGAGTTCGAAAATAGAAAATAATTTTTTAAGGATAAAAACAATAAATATCGGAGCAAGTCTCTTTGAGATTTTTCATAAAAAAAAAAAGAATAATTTAATTTTAAATTTAGGGTCAATAAGCAATTATAAATATAAAAATTTTTATATAGGTGCAACCTGTGGAAGATATGCTGGTAGAATATCCAATGCAAAATTTAAAATTAAAAACGATGTTTATTATCTCAGTAAAAATGAAAATAAAAATATATTACATGGTGGTAAAAAAGGATTTGATAGGCTGATTTGGGAAAAAAAATCTCATAGTAAAAATAAAATTGTTTATCATTTATTTTCTAAGCATTTGGATCAGGGCTTTCCAGGCAATTTAAACGTCTCTTGCACATATGAACTCAGAAATAAAGACTTAATAATAAAATATGATTATATTTCGGATAAATATACTCATGTAAATTTGACTAATCATTGTTATTGGAATTTAAACTCAATCAAAAAAAAAAATATTTTTAATCATGATCTAAAAATTAATGCAACACAATACCTAGAAGTAAATCGAACATTAATACCTACTGGAAAATTAAAAAAAACTACTAGAACAATTAACGATTTTCAAAGTTTTTTAAATATTGGAAAAAAAATAATCTTAATTAAAAAACAAAAAATTAAAAAAATTTCAAATACGATTAATCAATCAGGATTTGATTTAACTTATATAATTAAAAAAAATCCTAGAAATTATGTTGCTTCATTAAGAAATACTAATAATAATATTAAGGTAGATATTTTTTCAAATTTACCTGGAGTTCAATTATACACAAGTCAAGGTTTACGCTATAAAAAAAAATTGTTTCCTTATCAAGGCGTTTGTTTGGAAACTCAATTTTTTCCGGACTCTCCCAATAATAAAAAATTTCCAATAACTCTAATTAAACCAAATAAAAATTATTCATATTATACAAGATTAAAAATTAATTAGTATAATCAACTAAAAATTAAGAATTTAAATAATACTTATAACAAATTTAATTGGTTAATCTCCTAAGCCATCTATTGCTTTTGGATGATATATTGCTTGCTGGTCTTTTTCAGATTTTTTTTGAAATTGCTTAAGTTCTATTTGATAATCGCTTTCAGTTAAATCATGCCAACCCAAGCATCTTCCTACTGGCGATCTGCCACATGAGCAACTATTTTTTTTTTTAGTATTAGTCATTTTGTAATATTTTAAAAATATTAAATAATTTGAATAATGTCTACTTTTTAAAAAACTTTTATAGTTATTATAATTAGTTTTTTAAAAAATAAAATTTTATATAGTAAATTTTTAAAATAAATAATTGTAATCAAAAATGAAAACTGAAAAAATAAATACAATTATAGTTGGTGGTGGACAAGCAGGTCTTGCGATGAGCGAACATTTATCTAATCATAATATTGAGCACTTAATTTATGAAAAAAATCGAATTGTTGAAAGTTGGCGAACATCGAGATGGGATTCCTTAGTTGCTAATGGTCCAGCATGGCATGATCGATTTCCAAGTTTAGAATTTGACAATCATGCGCCTAATTATTTTGCACATAGAGATACTGTTGTTTCTTATTTTGAAAAATTTGCCAAAAAGATTAGAGCACCAATAAAATGCAATACAAATGTTGAAGAAGTTTTTCTAAACAAAAACACATCAAAATATTTGGTTAAAACATCCCAGGGCATGATTGAAGCAAATAATATTGTGGTTGCAACCGGTGCTTTTCAAAAACCAGTCTTTCCTTCAATTGTCCCAAATGATATAGGCATTACTCAAATTCATTCTCAATATTACAAAAATCCAAAACAACTAGAAAACGGATCTGTTTTAATTGTTGGGTCAGGTTCTTCAGGATCTCAAATTGCACAAGAAATTATGTTATCAGGAAAAAAAGTTTTTTTATCTGTAGGCCCACACAATAGACCTCCTCGACGATATCGTGGAAAAGATAATGTTTGGTGGTTTGGTGTTTTAGGAATCTGGCAAAAAAAGACTCCTGATCCAAACGCGCAACATGTGACTATTGCTGTTAGTGGATATGATGGTGGTAAAACTATTGATTTTAGAAAATTTGCAAAGCAAGGATTATCTTTAGTAGGTTTAACTGCAAAATACGAAAATGGAAAATTATTTTTTAATAATGACTTAAAATATAATCTGGATAATGGAGATAAAAGTTACATATCTATTTTAGATCAAGCAGATGAATATATTAAAAAAAATAATCTAAATTTTCCTGAAGAACTAGAGGCAAGAATTATTGAGTCGGATCCTGATTGTGTAATTAACCCAGTATTAAATATAGATCTTAAAAAAGAGGATATTAAAACAATTATTTGGGCCACCGGCTATCAGTATGATTTTAGTTGGTTGAAAGTCGACACTTTTGATCAAACTGGAAAACCTGATCATTTTAATGGTGTTGCAAAAGTGAACGGCATATATTTCATAGGTTTGCCTTGGTTATCTAACAGAGGGTCATCTTTTATTTGGGGTGTTTGGCAAGATGCGAAATATTTAGCTGAACAAATCGCAAAAAAAAACGATAATATAATCAATTAAAAATTTGAAATTAGATGGCTCACAAAAGAATAAGAAAATTTAATACTAAGGATACTTATCCAGAGCAAAAACTAAATAACGACTTATGCCAAGCTGTAGTGACAGAGGGTGGAAGAACGGTTTGGCTCAGAGGTCAATGTCCTCAAAATTTAGATGATGGGATAAATATTCAAAGCAATGATCCAGCTGAACAAACTCACAAGGTAATGCAAAATATTAAACAACTTATTGAAGAAGCTGGGGGATCAATGAGTCATTTAGTAAAAATAGTGGTTTATATCACTGATATAAAAAACCGAGAGGCAATATACAGAGTTATTGGACAATATGTAAAAGATGTTTATCCTGTCTCAACTGGTTTAGTTGTTGAACGTTTAGCCAGACCTGAATGGTTAGTTGAAATTGATGCAACAGCAGTAATTCCAAAATGACTTTTTCATTAATCGGAAGATGCGAAAAAACCAACATGTTTGGAGTTGTAATTTCATCATCAAGCATTAGTGTTGCAAGTCGATGTCCCTGGGTTCGAGCCGGTATTGGTGCAGCTTCCACACAAAATATTACAAATCCTAGTTTAGGAAATCTTATGTTAGATTATTTAGAAAAGGGTTTAACTGTAAACGAAGTTATAAATAAAATTATTGAAAAAGAAAAACACATTGAATATCGACAGTTAATTTTAATTGATAAAAAAGGTAATACAGGGAAATATTCTGGGTCCAAGATTTTAGGAATTCATAGTTTAGAAAAAGGGCTAAATTGTATTGCTGCAGGAAATATGCTTAAATCAACTAAAATACCAAAAGCTATGATTGATAATTTTTTAAAAAATTCTCATTTACATCTTGCGGAACGATTAATGATTGCACTAAAAGCAGGATTAGATGCTGGTGGAGAAGAGGGACCTGTGCATTCTGCGGGAATAAAAGTTGCGGATAATACCTCTTGGCCACTCGTTGATTTAAGAGTTGATTGGTCAGATAATCAACCTATAGATGAACTTTATAAATTATGGAAATTATTCGAGCCTCAAATGAAGGATTATAAATTAAGAGCATTAAATCCATCAGAGGCGCCAAGTTATGGTGTTCCAGGTGATTTATAAAAATTATGATTGAAAAAAATTCTCTAGAATTATTAAAGGCTTTAATAGGTTTTGATACCACGAGTTTTAAATCAAACTTAAATCTTATTAAATACATTGAAAATTATTTGAACCAATACAAAATTAAATCTGAATTAGTCTATGATGAAACTAAAACCAAGGCTAATTTATTTGCAACTATAGGACCTAATACAGAAGGTGGTATTATTCTTTCTGGTCACACCGATGTAGTTCCAGTTACAAATCAATCGTGGACTAGTGATCCTTTTCAATTGATAGAAAAAGATGAAAAGCTATATGGCAGAGGCACGTCGGATATGAAAAGTTTTATTGCTTTAGTTTTAAGTCGCGTACCGCAATTAGTTAAAAAAAAACTTTTGAAACCTATTCATTTTGCCTTTTCCTATGATGAGGAAATAGGATGTGTAGGTGTTCATGGTTTACTTGATTTAATTGATCAAAAATCACTAAAACCTGAATTTTGTATTATTGGTGAGCCCACAAGCATGGACGTGGTAATAGCTCATAAAGGAAAACACTCATATAGCGTAAAGGTAAATGGATTATCATGCCATTCAGGGCAAGCTCCATTTGGAGTTAATGCCATTAATTATGCCTCAAAATTAATTGCATATATTGATGAATTGAACAATGAAAAATCAATTAAAGGGCCTTTCGATAATGATTATGAAATTCCTTATACAACACTTCACACAGGTTTAATTAAAGGGGGAACTATTTTAAACATAGTGCCCAATTTGTGTGAATTTGAATTCGAAATAAGAAATATTAGAGAGGATGATCCTAATGTTTTAGCAAATAAAGTTAAAGATTATGCTAATGAAAAATTGACTGGACATATGCATAAAATTTCTCCTAAAACCGGGATTCAAATTAACGAAATAAATAATTACCCTGGTCTCGATATTAGTCCAGAAATTGAGCCAGTAAAAAAAATAAAAAAACTTTTAAATAATAATAAACATAAAAAAGTTGTTTATGGATCTGAAGGTGGTTTATTCAATAAAAGATTTAATATTCCAACAATTGTTTGCGGACCAGGAAGTATTGACCAAGCACATAAACCCAATGAATTTGTAAGCATTGAGCAAATTAAAAAGTGTAGTGTTTTTTTAGACAATCTTATCAACAATTATTAATTATACTGTTTGCTAAATTAAAAAAGTACTCTATAATTTTTCCAAGGGGTGTCGTACAGACTGAGATTAAACCCTAAGAACCTGTCTGGTAATTCAGAAAGGGAGCATAGTGAATAAAACATATTTTATAAATCAAACAACGTCATTATCTTTAATAATTATTGTTAGTTTATTTTTTACGCTATTAGGTCTTTTTCATTCAAAAAAGTATCCCGGACTAAATAACTATTTAACAGCTAACAGAAATATAAATATTTTTTCATTAACAAATAGTTTGGTTGCATCTGCATTAGGAGCTTGGATTTTATTTGGTCCACCTTCCGCAGCTACTTGGGGAGGTATTGGTGCTGTAATTGGGTATGCTTTAGGCACAGCTTTTCCAATGATTTTTTTAATTTTTTTAGGAAAAAAAATTAGGAATCAATTTCCTAAAGGATCAACTTTAATTGAATTTATAAGAGTCAAATTTGGTAAAAGTTTATTTAAACTTATTCTTATTCTTACTATCTTTTATATGTCCATCTTTTTATGCGCCGAGATTACGGCAGTTGCATTACTTATCAATTTTATTTCTGGAATTAAACTTTGGGTTACAGCTTTAGTTGTTCTGTTATCAGCCTTAACCTATACTTTGTATGGAGGTTTAAAAGCTTCAATTTTTACAGATAATATTCAAATGATTGTTATTGTAATTCTTCTAACGATTTCGATCTTTTATTTAATTTTATTTAATGATAATCAATTTTCATTTTCATTCATTAAAGAAAAAAATTCCTTTTTATTAAGCCGCAATTATATTCCAAATTATACTGCAGGATTAACCTTTTTTATAGCAGTTGCAGCCACTAATTTATTTCATCAGGGGAATTGGCAAAGGGTTTATGCTGCAAAAGATTATCAAACTTTAAAAAAAAGTTTAATTTTTTCATTCTTTATTATTGTACCAATCATTTTTTTTATGGGTTTTACAGGTTTAGTTGCAGTTTCCTTAGATCCAAACATTTCTCCTGATCTTGCCTTTTTTTCCTTATTGTTAAAAGATCAAACAAAACTTTTATCATTAATAGTGATGATCTTAGGTTTAACTCTAACAATTTCAACCGTTGATACTTTAATTAATGCAATTTCAAGTTTGATTGTTGTTGATGGTCCAGTATCTTTAAGTTTAAAAAACAAAATTAACAATTTAAAATTGTCACGTTACTTAATAATAATTTTATCAATAATCATATTTTTTATAGCTTCGAAAGGTTTTAGTATCTTATATTTATTTTTATTAGCCGATTTATTTTGCTGTGCATTTGTTTTAACAGTTTTTTATAGTTTTTATAGTAAAGCTCTAAATGAAAAAGTTGCTTATATTTCAATAGGCGTAGGTTTAATTACTGGACTTTTATTATTCCCTTCACCTGATTTTTCGAAAAGTTTGCTAGTTGGAATTCTAATACCAAAAGAAATGTTCGGGCCTTTTGTTAGTCAGTCTTTGTTATTTTTATCATTTATTATTGCGACTTTTTCACCCATTTTAATTTTTAAAATAAGAAAAAATTAAAATTTTAAAATCTTGTTATAAATAATAGTCTTATCTTCTTAAGTCCATTGCAATATATTAAATAAAAATTTATAATTTTTAAAATCTATATGTCCGAAAATCAAATTATTGTAACAAACTTATTTAAAAATTATGATAATGGCTTTAAAGCATTAAAGAATATAAACCTTGCTATAAAAAAAGGTGAAATTTTTGCAATGCTTGGTCCAAATGGCGCTGGCAAAACGACTTTGATTAATATTATTTGTGGAATTGTAACACTCTCATCAGGAAAAATTTTTGTAGATGGCTTCGATATAGTTGCAGATTATCGTGAAACACGATCTAGAATTGGATTAGTTCCTCAGGAATTATTTTTAGAACAATTTGAAACAGTATTTAATAATGTTTCATACTCCAGAGGTCTTTATGGAAAAAAACCAAATCCTCAGCACATAGAAAAAATATTAAAACAGTTGAGTTTATGGGACAAAAAAGACTCAAGACTTCGTCAATTGTCTGGTGGAATGAAACGAAGAGTTTTAATTGCAAAAGCACTATCTCATGAACCAACTATTTTGTTTTTAGATGAACCAACCGCTGGGGTTGATGTAGAATTAAGGCAAGATATGTGGAAAGTTGTTGGTTTATTGAGAGAAATGGGTGTAACTATAATCTTAACAACTCACTACATAGAAGAGGCCGAAGCAATAGCGGATAGGGTAGCTGTAATAAACCAAGGTGAAATTATAGTTATTGATGAAACAAAAGAATTATTAAAAAAAATGGGTCATAAAAAATTAACTGTAGAGTTTCAAAACGAAATTCTAGAAATTCCAAATCAACTTCAAAAGTATGAGTTATCTTTGGGTAAAAACAGGATGTCAATTGAATACACATATAATGTTCAAGCAAAGCAAACCGGAATAACTAATTTGCTGCAAGATTTAAAAGATGCAGGATTAAAACTTAAAGATTTAAAAACTGAACAAAGTACTTTAGAAAAGATATTTGTCACTTTAGTAAGAGAAAATAATGCAGTTTAATTTTTATGGTTTCAAAGCTATCTATTTTCATGAAATGGATCGATTCAGAAGAACCTTACTACAATCTTTAATATCCCCAGTATTATCTACATCTTTATATTTTATTGTTTTTGGATCGGTTATTGGAGGTTATGTAGAAAAAATTGATGGGATAAGTTACGGATCATATATTGTGCCCGGTTTATTAATGTTAACACTTTTAACTCAATCAATTAGTAATACATCTTTTGGTATTTTTTTTCCAAAATTTAACGGAACTATTTATGAAATTTTAGCAGCTCCTATTTCAACCTTAGAAATTGTAATTGCTTTCGTAGGTGCGGGTGCCAGCAAAACTTTAATCATTGGCTCGGTTATTTTTATAACCTCATTATTTTTTGTAGAGGTTAACGTTAAATATCCATTCTTAATGATATTTTTACTTGTATTGGTTTCAGTTACCTTTTCATTATTTGGATTTTTAATTGGCTTAATGAGCTCAAATTTTGAAGAAATTTCAATCATTCCAACATTAATAATTACTCCGATGGTATTTTTGGGTGGAAGTTTATATTCTCTAGATATGTTATCGCCATTTTGGCAAACAGTGACTTATTTTAACCCTGTAGTTTATTTAATAAATGGATTGAGATTTGCATTTTATGGAGTTTCAGATTTTAACATATGGATAAGTATTAGCTCTATGGTTATGTTCTTAATTGTTTGTACTCTTATTGTGGCTTTTTTATTTAAAAAAGGTTACAATATAAAATCTTAATAATTAATACTCGCAAATTTGAAAAAAATTTTTATTAAAATTGTTCCGACTCAGTTGAACCCGACATTGCTCCAGTTGAGCTTTTTCCACTGCTGATAGTGTTAGATACAGCATCAAAATAAGAAGTCCCAACCTCTCTTTGATGTTTAATACTGGTATAACCATCTTTTTCTCTTGCAAATTCTAATTGTTGAATTCTTGAATAAGCGGTCATACCTTCTTTTTTGTATTTTTCTGCTAATTCAAAAATAGCGATATTCTGAGCATGAAATCCTGCGAGAGTAATAAATTGAAATTTATATCCCATCGCACCGATTTTTTGTTGGAAAGAAGCTATTTCCGAGTCAGACAAATATTTTTTCCAATTGAAAGAAGGTGAACAGTTATATGCTAGCAATTTTCCTGGAAACTTTTCATGAATAGCATCAGCAAATTTTTTAGCTTCAGAAAGATTGGGAGTTGCTGTTTCGCACCAAATTAAATCTGCATAAGGAGCGTAAGCTATTCCTCTAGAAATTGCTTGTTCAATTCCTTCTCTTACGTAAAAGAATCCCTCAGGAGATCTCTTACCAGTTAAAAAAGGTTTGTCATTATCATCATGATCGTTGGTAATTAGTTTTGCGGCATTGGCGTCTGTTCTAGCTAAAATAATTAATTCAACATTAGCAATGTCAGCAGCTAATCTTGCTGCTTTTAAGTTTCTGATCATAGTGCTTGTTGGTACTAAAACTTTTCCTCCCATATGACCACATTTTTTTTCACTAGCTAATTGATCTTCAAAATGAACTCCAGCTGCCCCAGTTTTTATAAATTTTTTAGTAAGTTCAAAGACGTTTAAAGGTCCACCAAAACCAGCTTCGCCATCAGCAATAATAGGTAACATGTAATCGGTTTTGTTTTCTTTTTTCATATCACCATCATGAATTTCCATATGCTGAATTTGATCAGCTCTAATTAAAGAATTGTTCATTGACTCGACTAACTTGGGAGCGCTATCATAAGGATATAAAGATTGATCGGGGTACATTTCACCAGCTGAATTAGCATCAGCAGCTACTTGCCATCCACTTAAATAAATTGCTTTTAGTCCGGCCTTTGCATGTTGAACAGCTTGATTACCAGATAGTGAACCCATTGTATTAATATAAGGTTCTGAGTTTAATAATTTCCAAAGTTTTTTCGACTGAATATCACAAATCGTGTATTCAATTTTTATCGAGCCCCTTAATCTTTCAACATCTGACGGCGTATAATCTCTTTTTATTCCAGCATATCTTTTTAAATCGTAAGAAATATTTTCGGCACTCATTTATGGTTCTTATTTAAGATTAAGGAAAGTTCTAAAGTATACTAATTACTTGCTATTGTTATTGTCTTCTGCAAGATCGTTAATACCACTAGAACCCCAGTCACAATGATCGTCTCTAAAGTAAATACCCTTACGACTGTGTTGGGTATGTTCCTCGTTAGTTGTTAGATTATTGTTATTTTGTTTTTTAGTGTTATTTTCCATAATTAATTATATAATTTACTAAATTTACATAATCTACTTAATTGTTTAAAAAGCTTGTAAATTAAGGAAATATTTTGTAAATTATAATTTACAAAATTTACAACTAGAAAATATGAGTCAAATTGATTTAAAAATTGGGCCAAAAATTAAGTCTTTTAGGAGACAATTAGGCCTTCAGGCGAACAAACTCGCGGAGGATTTGAATATATCTCCAAGCTATTTAAACCTAATTGAAAGTGGCAAGAGAAAAATTGATGGGGATTTATTGTTAAAAGTTTGTGAAAAACTTAATATAGAACTTTCTGATTTATCATCAAAATCTGACATTAATTTAGAAAATAGTGTTTATGAAATTTTAGATGATCAATTATTTGAAGATTTAGATATTCTTGGCCCAGAAGTTAAAGACTTAGTAAGCACAAATCCAAAAATAGGCAAAGCTATAGTTAAATTGGGCGATATATTAAAAAAGAAAGATCATGAACTTGTTAATAAAATTGAAAAAATTTCTGGTAAGATAGTTGATAATAGGAAAAATTCTTTTCCTGGGGAAGTAATCTCCGATTTTTTACAGGAAAATAAAAATTATTTTCCTAAATTAGAGAATTTTGCAAATAAAGTTTTTGAAAAAATTCAAAAAAATAATCGTACTAGATATATTGAATTGTGTGAGTATTTAAAGTCAGAATATTCTATAAAAGTCGTTGATGTTATTCCAGATGAAAATAAACCATTTTCAAAAATATATAATAAAAATAAAAAAGAACTTTTGTTAAGTGATTATAGTTCAACAGAAACTAAAAAACTTTATGCAGCTGCTCAAATAGCACAAGAGGGAGCAATGGAAGATATTGAAAATTATTTATCAGGTTTCATGTTCCCATCTGAGGAGTCGAGGAATTTATCCAAAGTCGCCCTGCTAAATTATTGTGGGGCAGCTATTTTAATGCCCTATAAATTATTTCATACAGAGTGTAAAAAACTTAAATATGATTTGGAATTATTACAAATCACTTTCGCAACCTCATTTGAACAAGTGGCACACAGAGTTACTTCATTACAAGATCCAAAGTTACCTGGGATTCCTTTTCATCTATTAAGAGTAGATGTTGCTGGAAATATTTCTAAGAGATTTTCTTTATCTGGAATTGAAATTCCACGATATGGAGGAGCGTGTCCCAGATGGAATGTTTATTCTGCGTTTAGTAGACCAGGTATCATTCAAGCGGCAGTTAGTAAAATGACCAACGGTGAAAAATATGTATGCATTGCTCGAACAGTCGAAAAAGGTATCGGAAAATTTGGTAAAACTAAGAGTTTGTTATCAATCGGCTTAGGTTGTGATGCAAAGTATGCAAAAGATTTAATTTATACTGAAAACCTTAATATTAATGATAAATCATCTGAAATTCCCATAGGTGTTTCTTGTAGGACTTGTGATCGATTAGATTGTTCTCAGCGTGCTTTTCCACCACTTCATAAAAAATTTGATGTTGATATTAACTCCAGGGGTGTTTCGGTCTATGTTGTTAATGATTAAATCATATTTAAGCTTTTAAATTGATTTTTATCCCCTTTAAAAAAAGTTTACCTAATAGTTTTACAAATGATTATGGAATGCTTAACTTTATTCATCGGATACAAAAAATATATAATTTTCTATTTATCAAGATTAATTCAAATGGATTAAGCTTTATTTATTTATCAATCTTTTTAGATTGACGATCAAAAAATTTATTATGTCTTAATCTCATAACTACGATTGCAATTGCTATTAACAAAATTGCAATAGACTCATAGACAAGCGATGATGGATCCATTTCTTTTCCTTGTAATATTATAAATCGAGATAAAGCAGTTATAGCAATTAAAAGAGGCAAAGTTATGCTGATGGCTTGTTCCTCCCAAAATACTCTAACCATTGCCATTACTTCTAGGTATAAAAACATTAATAATAAATCTGCTAAAGTTATAGATTGTAGTATGTACATTTTTTGGATTTCAAGAAATACTGCTAAAACGGTACTTAATAAAATAACAATAAGTAAGCCAAGTTGTAAATTTTTAATTAGATCTTTCATTAATTTTTATTCTTTTTAGAGAATGGTAACCACTTTTCTTCAGGCGTCTTGCTAGACCCATCATATTGTATATCATATGAATTACTTGAATTTAAAACTTCTATTCCTTTTGAAAAAACAAACATAAATACAATAACAAATACTATAGCAATTATTTTAAAAGGATCATAGTTTTTTGTTTTAAAGACATTACTTGATCTCGCCTCAGCTCTATGAAATTGTTTAAAAGTCATATAGACAGCAAAAATTAATCCGATATGTGCAAGATAAATACCCGCCCAACCTAATGCAAAAGTTGTATATGAAAAAATATAAAGACTGAACACAGTGGTCCAAATGAAACTTAAAACGAGCAATATTTGGAGTCTAACGGACTTTGGTAGTGATCTTAAATCATTTTTACTATCATCAAATAAAATATTAGCACAGTCTGCCATCCATTTTTTTAGAGATTCCATAAATTTATATTATCTTTATTATTTATAATTTAAAATTTTTTTTTGAAATTAATAGTAAAATTAGGGTTTAAAACCTTAATCAGGCCAAGTATCTTTTGCTGCGGCAATTAAATATTACAATTATAAGAATTATTGATTTCTAATTAAAGGATAAGCTTTGGGATTTAAGAACCTTAAGTTCGCAATCATAATTAACAACAAAGTTACCAATCCAATTGAAAATCCTAAATAAATTAAAATTTTTAGATCAAACTCCCACACCAATTGAAAAATATTTTCTATGATAAATTTTGAACCAATTACCGCAAAAAATACAGCAATTAAAATTACTGATTTAAAGATAATTAAAAACTCAATTAAAGAGGATAGAATCACTTCTTTTTTTGAAAATCCAATAATTTTAAAAACTAAATTTTGAAATTCTTTTACTTTACCTTGAAGCATAATTGCACTTGAAATAACAATTAAGCCAATCACAATTGTTATGGCTGAAATTACTGTAACTGCAATAAATACCTTATTGAGAACTGAGGTTACCTTGTTCAAATAATCAGCTATTTTTATAATAGATAAACTTGGTAAAATTTCTATCATTTTTGTTTCGTTAAATTTAGATAGATCATTAAATTTCGCTGTAGATAAAAATTCATGAGGAAATTTGTTTGCAAATTCAGGATTAAATAGCATTGCAAAATTAATACTTAAATCACGGTAATTAACCTCTCTAAAATTTATTACTTCGCCGTCAATTTCTCTTCCGTAAATATTTAAAGTAAATATATCACCAAGTTTTATATTGAAGTCTTTTGCTACCTTAGCATCAAGAGAAATCTGAAGATTATTAGATTTTGAAAGGTCCCACCATTTACCGGCCACTATAGGATTGTCTATCGGCACAATATCAGTCCACGAGGAACGTCGATCGCTTTCGATAACCCAGTGGCTATCATTATCTGCCATGATGTAAGTATTTGGATCTATGCCATTGATTTTGATTAATCCTGACGAGATTATTGGGACAATTTCCAAATCAATATTTGGGTCCATCATTTTAATTGTATTTATAAATTTTTCTTTTTCAGATTTTTGGATTCCAACAAAAAAATAGTCAGGTGCAAGTTCAGGAATAGATTTTGCAATCTCTCTTTTAAAATTATTACCAACAAGGGCTAATGTTAATAACAATGTAACTCCCAAACCTAGAGACATAATTGTTATAGGTGTGATACTTTTGGTCTGAGTAATATTTTTGATGGACACTTTTAATGAAATATTTTTTGTGTTTTTAAAAGTTTTAAGAAAATAGATGATTAATTTTGATAATAGGAAAAATATAGTTAAACAAGTGAAGAAGGCAGCAAAATAGCTAAGACTATACAAAGGTTTTGCCGAACCAATAGTGAATAATAAAATAAGAATAAAAAGCAATATTATACTGACAAAAATAGATTTTTTGGAGTAGTAAAATTGTAAATTTTGAAAAACATTTCTAAATAAGTTTGAAGCTTTGATTTGATCGATAGCGTTAATTGTCGGGATAGAAAAAATTATAAGGACTAGTAGTCCAACTAAAAAAATTTTAATAAAATTTACAAATGAAAAAATTGGTTCAATATTTAGACCAAGACCGTTTGATAAAAAAACATCAACAATCGGGACAATTGTAAAGCTCGAAATATATGCCACAGTGGTTATGATAAAGAGTAAGAAAAATAACTGAAGATAATAAATAGTTTTTATATTCACAGCAAAAAATCCTAAAGCTTTTTTAACAGCAATCGACATATTGTTTTGATTGATAAAAGAAAGAAGCGTATTGGCTACACCTATTCCTGCAATTAACATCGCGCTTATGGAAACTAATGATAAAAATTGGGAAAAATTATTTATAATCCTTTTCAATCCGCTAGCGGAATTTTCTGGATATCTCAATTTTACCCTTGGATTATTTTTAAAAATTTCTTCAATTTTTTTTTCTATTTCTTTAGAGTCATCGTTTTCTTTAAATTTTACTTTGTATTCATAATTTAAAAAGCTTCCTATGCTATTCAGTTTTAATAAATCTAGAGTTTGTTTTCCTGTTAAGGCAAAGTCTCCAAAAGCTACAAAACCACTCACGTCTGGCACTGATTTTATTATACCTACTATGGTAAATAACTGATCTTGAACTTTAATTTTTTCATCAATTTCAATTTTTAGTGTTTTAAAAATATTTTCATTTACTAAAATTGTATTTTTTTCCTCATGTATTCTTTTTAATGCACCAGCAGGTTCATACAATACAGAACCATACAAAGGATAATTTTGATCAACTGTTTTAATCCGAGAAAACAAAGATTGATTACTATCTTGATTGATCGTCGAAATCATTGTGCTAAACTCAACCATTTCCATAATGGTTGCAAACTCCTTTACTTGGTTTATTAAATTAAGATCTCCTTGATTTCGGTCGTAATCAATTTCAAGATCTCCTCCAAGCAAACCTTTGGCATTTTCATTTAATTCCTTGTTAAGACTATCTTCAATTGTGAAAATAGCGCTTAATATAAAAAGACTTATAAATAATGTAATAATGATGCTAGAGAGTTTTTTATAATTTCTACTTAAATCTCTTAAAGCATATTTCAAATTTAGACTTAATTCTTGAATATTAGACAATTTTTCCATCCATAAGTTTAATTATTTTTTTTGCCCTATTTGCAAGTTTAAGATCGTGAGTCACTAAAATCAACGAAGAGCCCTCTTCTTTGACGTAATTAAATAAAATATCTGAAATCATTTTAGAATTTTCACTATCCAAGTTTCCAGTTGGTTCATCTGCTAAGATTAATTCTGGCTTCATTGCAATTGATCTTGCAATCGCTACACGCTGTTGTTCTCCACCAGATAATTGACTAGGTAAATTATTCAATCGATTTTTAAGACCAAATCTATCTAATAATTCCTTTGCTTGGTCGAAGGGTTTTTCAAACTTGTTAAGTTCTAAAGTTAATGCAACGTTTTCAACTGCTGTATAATTTGGTATGAGGTAAAAAGATTGAAAAACAATTCCAATATTTTTTCTTCTAATCTCGGATATCTCATCCTCAGTTAATGAGGTAATATCTTGATCTTGAAAGTAAATTTTGCCAGAAGTTACTTTTTCTAATCCGCCAATCAGCATGATTAAGCTAGTTTTACCGGAGCCGCTTTCACCGACAATTGAAATTGTCTCTTTTTGCTTAATAATTAAATCAATATCTTGTAAAACCTTTATGGTATCTTTACCTGTTTGGTATTTAAGATTAATTTTTTTTAATTGAAGAAGATTGTTCATGAATAAAAGTTTTAATATTAAAATATTGTTATTCTGTCTAGTGAGCTTAGAAGCATTTGCTATAGAAAAGGTTGTGTTATTTGGTGATAGTTTGATGGCGGGGTATGGTTTATCTAAGGAATACCATTTATCTAATGTTTTAGAGGAAAAGTTAAAGTCAGATGGCTTTGATATTCAAGTTATTAATGGAAGTGAGTCTGGTAGTACTTCATCAGGCGGTTTAAATAGAGCTGAGTGGACATTATCGGACGCTAATATTGATTTGATAATTTTAGGTCTTGGTGCAAATGATATGTTAAGAGGAATTAGTCCTATGGAAACTCAAAATAATTTAGAACAAATTATTAAACTAGCTAAAAGTAAAAATATTCAAGTAGTTTTAGCAGGTATGATGGCGCCCACATCTCATGGTTCAAACTATAAAAAAGAATTTGATCAAATCTTTCCAAATTTATCTAAGAAATATAATCTTACCTTAATTCCTTTTTTACTAGAAGGCGTAGCACTTAATCCAAGTTTAAATCAAAGTGACGGTATTCACCCAAATGAAAAAGGTGCATTAATTATTGCTGAAACAATTAAAAAAAATATTATTAAAATATTGAATTAATTTAAGATTTATTAAGCATATTGACCAGCAACAAATCCAGACGACCAGGCCCACTGAAAATTATAACCTCCTAAATGACCTGTAACATCAACTACCTCTCCAATAAAAAATAACCCAGGGTGTTTAATCGACATCATTGATTTAGAATAGAGTTCGTTAGTATCTACACCACCTAATGTAACTTCAGCAGTTCGATAACCTTCTGAACCAATTGGTTTAACAAACCAAGCGTTTATTTGATTGCTTAATTTTTTAAGTAATTTGTTTGATATTTCAGATATGTTTCCCGAAACCCCAACTTCTTTACATATTAATGATGCTAATCTTTTAGGTAAAATTTTAAAAATTACTTTACTAATATCTTCTTTCGGTTCTAATTTTTTTTTATTTTCCAAAAATTTAAACATATCTATTTTTGGTGAGAGATTGATTTTAATATCATCACCTAATTTCCAATAAGAAGAGATTTGTAATACAGAAGGTCCGCTTAAACCTCTATGAGTAAACAACATTCCTTCTTCAAAAAATATTTTATTATAAGAAACCATTGCCTCTAATGATAAGCCACTGAGTTCTTTGCACATTTCAAGTATTTTTTCACTAAAAGTTAAAGGTACTAAAGCTGGCAAAGTTTCAACAATATTTAAATTAAATTTTTTAGCTATTTCGTAACCAAATGCGCTTGCCCCAATCTTTGGAACAGAAAGACCTCCAGTAGCAATAATTAAAGAGTCACAGAGATATTTACCAGTATTAGCTTCAATTAGGTATTGATCATCTTTTTTTTCTATATTGTACACAATTGTCTCCTTTTTTAAAATGACTTTAGCGTTTTGACATTCTAAAAGTAGCATATCGATAATTTGTTGAGCGCTTCCATCACAAAAAAGCTGTCCTAATTTCTTTTCGTGAAATTTAATTTGATGTTTATTGATTAGCTTGATAAAATCTTCTTGATTATATTGATTTAGCGCTGAAATTATAAACTTAGGATTCTTCGAAATAAATTTATTCGGGTGAATATTTAAATTAGTAAAGTTACATCTGCCACCACCAGAAATTCTAATTTTTTCACCAATTTTTTTAGCATGATCCAATAAAAGTACTTTTCTTCCTCTTTTACCGGCCTCAATAGCACACATAATACCAGCTGCTCCAGCTCCAATTATTATAACATTATATTTTTCAAACATAAGTAAACTCTTAATTTTTAATTGGATGGTTTTTAATTACAAAATAATAAGATATTATTTAAATTAAATCAAAATATTACTCCTAAAGACAAGTGCATAATATTTTGTTAAATTAAAATTAATGACAAAAATTTTTACTAGTTTAATTATTTTTATTTTATTAATACTGAATGTAAAAGCAGAAAATCAAACCAATAAATTAGACCAATTATTTAAAGAACTTAAAATTACTAATTCTCAGAACAGTTATAATATTGAACAACAAATATGGAAAATTTGGAGCACACATCCAACTGATGAGAAAAAAACTCTAAAATTAAATCAAGGTGCAAATTTAATGAGTCAAAATCAATTATTTGCAGCAATAGAGGTAATTACAGAAGTAATAGAACTAGATCCAAATTGGGCTGAAGCTTGGAATAAAAGAGCTACAGCTTATTATTTAGTTGGCGATTATAAAAAATCTCAGGATGATATTGATAAAGTATTAGCGCTTGAAGAAAGACACTTTGGAGCTTGGGCAGGTCAAGGTTTAGTTAATATTCAATTAAAAAATTATGAAAAAGCTATGATGAGTTATAAAAAAGCAAAAGAAATATATCCTTCCATAAAATCTACCGACGCTGTCATAAAAGAATTAGAGAAAATAATAAAAGAAAATTCAATTTAGTTTAAGTTTTATCATTGAAAAATTTAAAATATAACTTATCAATAAAAATTTATTAGATGCCAAAAATTATTTCCTCATATGTTCATTTTGTTGATATGATTTCTGAAAAAGTTGGAAAACTTGTGATGTATGGAGTTTTTTTTATGATGTTTCTTTTAATTTTATCTTTTTTTACTAGAAATATTATTAATTATCCTTTGATGTGGATTATCGAAATGGCCCAATTTACACTTGCCGCCTATTATATTTTAGGTGGTGGTTATTCAATGATTACCGATGACCATGTACGTATGGATTTATTTTATGAAAAATTATCTCAAAAAGGTAAAGCAAAAATGGATATTTTTACAAGTATATTTTTAATTTTTTATTTAGTGATTTTATTAATCGGTTCTTACAGTAGTTTAATTTATACAATTAAAACAAATCAAAAACTTTTTACTGCTTGGGCACCTTATGTATGGCCAATAAAAACTTTAATTTTAATTGGTATAATTTTAATGCTCCTTCAGTCTTTTTCAACATTATTTAAAGATATTGCAAAAGCCCAAAATAAAAAAATATAAAATATGCTAGCTCAATACTTAAGCTATGAATTTATTGCACTGTTCATGTTTATTACCATGCTAGTAATGATGAGCACAGGACAGAGAGTTTTTGGTGCAATTGGTTTTGTTGCGGCTGCTTCAGCTTTATTGATTTGGGGAGAAGGTTCAGTTGAAATGCCATACACGGCTATTTGGAAATTATTTAAATGGTATCCAATGTTAACTTTACCATTATTTGTATACATGGGTTTTATGATTTCTGAGTCTGGTATTGCTAAGGATTTATACCGTATGTTTCATGTTTTTTTTGGTGGAGTAAAAGGCGGTTTAGCAATCGGAACAATGTTTATGATGATTGTAATATCCGCAATGAATGGATTGAGTGTAGCAGGGATGGCGGTCGGAGCAACTATTGCATTACCAGAAATGCTTAAAAGAAATTATGATAAAAGAATGATAACTGGAGTAGTCCAAGCGGGAAGCACCCTTGGGATTTTAATTCCACCAAGTGTAGTTTTAGTTTTATATGGAATGATCGCACGTCAACCAGTTAGTCATCTTTGGATGGCTGGAATTTTGCCTGGTTTAATGATGGCATCGTTATTCATAATTTACATTTATCTTAGATGCAAATTTCAACCAAATTTAGGCCCAGTTTTATCTGAAGATGAAAGAAATATGCCTTTTATAGAAAAAATAAAATTGCTAAAAGCAGGAATTATTCCTTTTATTATATTTTTTCTAATGACCGGATTATTTTTAGGTGGGGTTGTAAGCCTCGTTGAATGTTCTGCAGTTGGAGCTTTGTTAGCAACCTTTGCAGCAATCCATAAAAAAAAATTCAATAAAAAGATTGTAGAAATTACACTTAGGAAAACACTTGGTATTTCCTGCATGTTTTTATGGATTATTTTAGCAGCTTTATGTTTTGGTTCAGTATTTGATGGATTAGGCGCAGGAAAAGCAATTGAAAAATTATTTATCGAAAGATGGAATTTATCCCCATGGGGAGTTTTAATAATGATGCAAATTTCTTATATTATTATGGGAATGTTTTTAGATGATACAGCAATGTTAGTGATCGTTGCTCCATTGTATGTGCCACTAATTATTTCACTAGGTTTTGACCCAATTTGGTATGGAGTTTTGTATACAATTACTTGCCAAATTGCTTATATGACTCCTCCTTTTGGATATAATTTATTTTTAATGCGTGCAATGGCACCAAAAGAAATTTCATTAAGAGATATTTATAATTCAATAACACCTTTTTTATTGGTTATGCTTTTAGCTCTAACATTGATTATGGTTTTTCCTGAGATTGCAACTTATCTTCCTGAAAAGTATTTGGGTTAAAAATTTCTCTTAATAGTTGAATTTTTTTAAAACTATTAAAATTTTATTTATTATCAAAGTTTAATTCATCAAATTTATTATTATTTTGTTTATTGAACTTAAAAACTATAATAACCTCCTAAAAAATTAAGGAGGGTTTATGGTAAAAAATAAAAAATTAATTACAAGTAAACGACGTTCTTTTATTAAAAAAGCGGGTTTGCTAACTTTAGGTGCAGCTGGAGCTGCAGCTGTAAAAGCTCCATATGTTTTTGCGGCATCAAATCCAGTTAAATGGAGACTTCAGACTTATTCAGGAGCCCCACTTGGTGCTCATGTTATTAAGCCGCAAATTGAGGAATTTAATAAGGCAGCCTATGGTGAAATGGAAATAGAGTTGTATTATGCAGATCAATTAGTCCCAACTGACGAATTGTTTAGAGCGATGCAAGCAGGAACAATTGATGCAGTGCAAAGTGATGATGCTACTATGGGATCTCCAGTTGATATCCAGGTTTTTGGAGGATATTTTCCTTTTGCGACTAGATACAGTTTAGATGTCCCAGCTTTATTTAGATATTATGGTTTAAATGAAATATGGGAACAAGCATATAGTGAGGTTGAAAATGTTAAGTGGCTAAGCACTAGTGCGTGGGATCCTTGTCATCTATTTACCGTAAAGAAAAAAATAACAAAAATTGCCGACATGAAAGGACTACGAGTATTTGGAGTTCCAACTGCAGGTAAGTTCTTATCACAATATGGTTTAATTCCAGTAATTGTGCCATGGGACGATGTTGAAGTTGCGATGCAAACTGGTGAACTAGATGGTGTTTGTTGGTGTGGATTTACAGAAGCCTATGAAGTGGGTTGGGCTGATGTTTGTAAATACGCTTTAACAAATGCAGTTACTGGAGCTTGGTTTGGTTCGTATTTTGTTAACTCAAAAAGTTGGGAAAATATAAATCCGAAGCTTCAAGCTTTGTATCGAATGTCTATCAATGACTCTCATTATTACAGACAAGTCTGGTATTGGGGTGGAGAGGCTAATCTTCGTGTTAATGGCAAAAAAATGGAGCTCACAAGCCTTCCGGATGATGAGTGGAATAAAATTATAAAAGACTCGGAAGCTTTCTGGGATGAAACATCTAAGATCAGTCCTCGAGCTAAAAAAGTTGTTGATGCATTTAAGCTATATGCACAAACAATGGATAAAGCAGGATATCCTTATAGATAAAACTTTTATTTTGGGCGCCTTAAAAAGGCGCCTAATAAAATTTGTCAATCGTTTAGAATTTTGTTTAATGACAGCTTAACATAGCAGATTGAGATTGCTTTAAATCTTTTTCGCAATTTTTCCAAACAATATTATAATTTGGATTTTCCAATCTTTCTTTTGTAGTTTTTCCTTTTAAAGATAAGTTGATGGGATCATCTTTAAAAAATTTTTCAAAGCGTTTATTTGTACACTTTTCAATTAATTTTTCTGACAGTTCAATAGATGCTGATTGAGCTACCTCAAAAAAAAATAAGCTCAAAACTATTATTGTTAAAATTTTTTTCACAATTTTATTCTACATCAATTTGTTTAAATTTAAAATTTAAAACCACTTTAATTGAAAGCTATTTAAATAAAAGGATTTCACAAATCTATAAATAGAACTTAGATTTCATAGTAGCTAATTAATTTTTTTTAAATAGAATATGAATAAGAAGATAACAGAATTACGTCATGAATATTAAAGATATTGTCATAACCTCAGCACTTAGAACGGCAGTAGGCACGCTTGGGAAATCATTAAAAAATATTTCAGCTAAAGATCTTGGTTCAGCTGTAATTTCTGAGTTAATTAAACAATGTAAATTAAAAAGTGATGAAGTAGACGAAGTTATTATGGGACAAGTGCTTACAGGAGGTGCTGGTCAAAATCCAGCTAGGCAAGCAGCTATTAAATCTGGAATACCCAAAGAAAAGCCAGCTTACATCGTTAATCAAGTTTGTGGCTCTGGAATACGATCTATTGCCTCTGGTTTTCAAAGTATTAAAGCTGGAGATTCCAAAATTGTAATTGCAGGCGGTCAAGAAAACATGTCACTTGCCCCAGCAGACACTTTAATGAAAGACGGTTTATGGGATGCATTTAATGGATACCATATGGGAATAACAGCTGAAAATGTTGCAACCAAGTTTCAAGTTACAAGAAAACAGCAGGATAAGTTTGCTTTTAGCTCTCAAACAAAAACTTTAAATGCACAAAAAATAAATAGATTTAAAGATGAAATTATTAATTTTAAAATAAAATCAAAAAATTCTGAAATAGATTTTAACAAAGATGAACATCCAAGAGACGGAATATCTTTAGAAGCTCTATCTCAATTAAAACCAGTTTTTCAAAAAGATGGAACAGTTACAGCCGGTAACGCATCAGGAATAAATGACGGTGCTGCTGCAGTTATTCTTATGTCTTCAGCTGAGGCTGAGAAAAGGGAGTTAAAAAAATTAGTTACCATAAAATCCTGGGCTAGCTGTGGAGTTGATCCTGCTTTAATGGGCACAGGTCCAATTCCCTCCTGTAAAAAGGCATTAGAGATAGCTGGTTGGTCTATAGAAGATTTAGATCTTTTTGAGGTTAATGAAGCATTTGCAGCACAAAGCATTGCAGTATTAAAAATATTAGATATTCCAGAGGAAAAAGTGAATGTAAATGGTGGAGCTATAGCAATTGGGCACCCAATAGGAGCTTCAGGCACAAGAATTTTGGTTACTTTAATTCACGAAATGATTAAGAGAGATGTTCATAAAGGTTTAGCAACTTTATGTATTGGCGGTGGCATGGGCATTGCCATGTGTGTTGAGAGATAATCTATTTAAGCTCTTTTAAATTTTTAAAAAAATTTAAACTTTTTGGATTTGCTATTGAATCTTTATTATTTAATTTTTCACCATTAATTATTTTTTTGACAGCAAGCTCAACTATTTTTCCATTTTTAGTTCTTGGAATTTCTGGAACTTTTATGATCACGGCGGGTACATGCCTAGGAGAACAGTTTCTTCTAATTATATTTTTAATTATTTTGATTTTTTTTTTATCTAGAATTTTATTTTTTTTAGTAGTTATAAACAAAATAATTCTTTCATCTCCTTTATAATTTTGACCGACAACTAAACTCTCTGTGACAAAATCAATACTTTCAACTTGCTCATAAATTTCAGAAGTTCCAATTCTTACACCACCAGGATTTAAAGTTGTATCAGATCGACCTCTCATAATGAATCCATTATTTGTGGTCTTTTCAACGAAATCACCATGATGCCAAATGTTTTTAAATTTTGTAAAATAAGCCTGATGATATTTTTTACCATTAGCATCTCCCCAAAACTTTACTGGCATTGAGGGAAAAGGTTTTTTAACTACTAGTTCTCCTCTTTCATAATTTTTTGCGCTATCTCCTTGATCAGTGAATACGTCTATATCAATTCCTAAACTCTGACCTTGAATTTCTCCCTTATAAACATTGGAAAATAAATTTCCTAAAACCAAACAGCCAACCATATCAGTACCACCTGATATCGAAGCCAAATGTACATCTCGCTTAATATGGTTATAAACATATTTAAAACTCTCATCTCCCAAAGGAGATCCTGTGGAAGTAATAATTTTTATGGAGTCCAAATCAAGATTTTTATTAATAAAATTTTCATTTTTTAAATGATCAATGTATTTTGCACTTACACCAAAGAGGTTAATTTTTTGATCCTGGCAATATTTTAACAGAGTATCAATTTTTGGATAAGTAGGTGATCCATCATACAAAAAAATACTTGATCCTGTAGCAAGTCCACTGACTAACCAATTCCACATCATCCAACTAGTTGTTGTAAAATAAAATAATTTATCATCATTTTTAATATCGCAGTGCAAAATAAACTCTTTATTATGTTCAATTAAAACATTACCAGCTCCATGGGTAATACATTTAGGCTTGCCAGTAGTTCCACTAGAATAAAGGATATAAATTGGGTGGTTAAATTCAAACCTTTCAAAAGTTTCATCTAACATAGAATTATTAATAATTTTATGAAAATTTATAAACTTTTTAATTTTTATTTTTGTTTTTGAGTCATATGGAAAAATTATTATTTTTTTAATAGAGGGTATTTTTTTTAAAATATTATCAATTTTTTTTAAGATATTATTTTTTTTTCCGTTATAAAAATAATAATCACTAGTAATTAATATTTTAGGTTTAATTTGTTTAAATCGGTTGATCACTCCTCGTTCACCAAAATCAGGAGAACAAGAAGACCAAATTATCCCATTTTTTGCACAAGCTAAAAAACATATAATTGTTTCAATTTTATTTGGAACATATGCTGCAACACGATCTCCTTTTTTTAAATTTAAAGATTTAAAGTAAAATGAAACTTTACAAACATTTTTATACAGTTCATTCCAAGAAATTTTTTCTTCTAATCCTGTTTCAGATAAAAAGCCAATAGCAATATTGTTACTTTTTTTTTTAAGAATATTTTCGGTATAATTTATTTTAGAATCTGGAAAAAAAATTGTTTTATTAAAAACTTTATTTTCTTCTATTATCTTTTTACCTTTATGTCCTATTATTTTCGAATAATCCCAAAATTTTGACCAAAAAATTTTTGGATTTAAAACACTCCACTTCCAAATTTTTTTAAAGTCGTAATCTTCTTTGAAATTAATAAATTTTAAGAAATCTGATAAATTTGAGTCATTAACTCTTTGTTTGGACGCTCTCCAAAGAGGTTTATTCATAAATTAAATTTTTTGATCGTATTCTCCAATTTTGCCTGTTTTTTGCAACAAATTATCAATAAAATCAAAGATTTTCTTCTTTCTTTCGCTTGAAGTAGGACTTTCAGTTACAATCACTAGAGATGGTTTATTTGATGAAGCTCTTATTAGACCCCAGGAACCGTCTTCAAAAGAAAATCTAACTCCATTAACAGTTAATATTTCTTTAATAAGCTGATTATCTATCTTTGTTTTATTTTCTTTAATTATGTAAATCTGTTTTACTAGTTCTTCAACTACTTGATATTTTTCTTCATCTTTACAAAAAGGAGCCATTGTAGGTGTTTGATAGGTATTTGGTAATTCGTTAATTATTTCATTCAGCATTTTATTTTGATTACTCAACAAATGACAAACTTGAATTGCTGAATTAATTCCATCATCATAACCATAACCTAATGGCTGACTAAAAAAGAAGTGACCACTTTTTTCAAATCCGGCTAATGCTTTTTCAGTATGAACTTTTCTTTTAATGTGTGAATGCCCAGTTTTCCAATAAATTGTTTCACAATTATTTTCTAAAAGTTTTTTATCGGTTGCATAAAGACCCGTAGATTTGACATCAACTATAAATTTGGATTTTTTGTGTTTTGCTGATAAGTTCCTTGCAATAAGCAGTCCTACCTTATCTGAAAAAATCTCATTACCATTGTTATCAATTACTCCAACTCGATCGCCGTCTCCATCAAAGCCAAAGCCGATTTCAGCTTTGTTATCTTTGACTGCTTTTCCAATATCATGTAGCATTTTTAAATCCTCAGGGTTTGGATTATATTTTGGAAAAGTCCAATCTAAGTTACAATCAAGTTCTATTACCTCACAGCCTATACCTCTCAAAATTTCAGGCGCAAATATTCCAGCTGTGCCATTGCCACATCCAACCACTGTCTTAATTTTTCTATTAATTTTATTTTTATTAATTAGTTCATTTTTGTAAATTTCTTGAAAATTTTTTATTTGTTTCTCAGATCCTTGTCCCTTTATAAATTTTTGATTAAGGGTTATGTCTTTCAATTCCAACATTTCTTCAGGTGTGTGAGTTAATCCTTTTTTAATTCCCATCTTAACCCCGGTCCAACCATTTTCATTATGACTAGCAGTAATCATTGCCAATCCATCTCCATCTAAATTAAATTGCGCAAAATAAACCGTCGGGGATAATGATAAACCTATGTCTTCGACATAACATCCGGTAGATATTAATCCCTTTTTTAATGCACTTTTAATTTCCTCGCTATAAGATCTATAGTCGTGACCTATAATTACTCTTGGATTATTTTTTTTTGTATGATTTATAATTTGTGTTCCTAAACCTTTTCCTAGATTCGTGATTCCAAGTAAATTTATGCCTTCTTGATACAACCATCGAGCGTCATATTCTCTAAATCCATAAGGATCAATTTTTAAATTTTGGCCCATTTTTTAATTACTTAACCTTTTTTAATTTTTTTATTGCAATTTTTTTTGATAGTTCTATAAATGTTCTGTTGATTTGCTGCTTATATAGTGTATCAACGATAAGCGTATACAACATGTAGTTGTTTTACCCTAATATAAATACAATAACAATTTATGAATAAAATACTATCTCAGGCCTTAAAACGTGCTGTCTCTGAATATAACCCAAAAACCAACGAAGTTATCAAAGATAAAAGACCTGATTTATTTTCATTAAATAATGAAACAGAATTATTTCAAAATGAGAAAGGTATCATCATTAAAATTGACCGTTCCAGAGATGTAAAATTAACTGATTTTGGCAAAGCGACATTAAAAGACAGATACCTTGGCCATAACGAATCCTACCAAGATCTCTTTGCTAGAGTGGCAAGTACATATTCGGATAATAATTTACATGCGCAAAGAATTTATAATTATATCAGCAATCTTTGGTTTATGCCAGCGACACCGGTTTTATCAAATGGTGGAACCAGAAGAGGATTGCCAATTTCGTGTTTTTTAAATGAAGCATCAGATAGTTTGGGTGGAATTTTAAATCTATGGAGTGAGAATGTTTGGTTAGCAGCCAAAGGCGGCGGTATAGGAAGTTATTGGGGCAATTTAAGATCGATTGGTGAAAAAATTGGTAAAGTTGGTAAAACTTCAGGCATCATTCCATTTATTAAAGTTATGGATTCATTAACTATGGCAATTAGTCAAGGATCTTTAAGAAGAGGTTCCGCTGCTTGCTATCTGCCGATTGATCATCCCGAAATAGAAGAGTTCATTGAAATGAGAAGACCAACAGGTGGCGATCCAAATAGAAAAGCTTTAAACTTACATCATGGAGTTTTAGTTTCAGATTCATTTATGCGAGCAGTTGAATTAGACGAACAATGGGCTCTAAAAAGTCCTGCAGATGGTTCAATTCAACAAACTATATCTGCAAGAAATTTATGGATTAGATTATTAACAGCAAGAAT
This sequence comes from Alphaproteobacteria bacterium, assembly GCA_016870175.1. Lineage (GTDB taxonomy): Bacteria > Pseudomonadota > Alphaproteobacteria > Pelagibacterales > Pelagibacteraceae > Pelagibacter > Pelagibacter malawiensis. The sequence goes on along the minus strand of VGCG01000005.1, from coordinate 587 downwards.
TGAAACTGGAGAGCCTTATATAATTTATATTGATACTGTAAACAGACAAATTCCTCAACATCATAAGCTTGCAAATTTATTTGTTAAAACATCTAACCTATGTAGCGAAATAACTTTACCAACAGGTATAGACAAAGACGGCAAGGATAGAACAGCGGTTTGTTGCTTGTCGTCATTAAACTTAGAAATGTATGATGAATGGAAAGATGATCAAAATATTATTCCTGATGTAATGAGATTTTTAGATAATGTTTTAACGGATTTTATTGAAAGAGCTCCAGAGCAGTTCAAAGATGCTAAATACTCAGCAGAAAGAGAAAGAAGCGTTGGCCTAGGTGTCATGGGTTTGCATTCTTACTTGCAAAAAAATAGTATACCATTGGAGTCTGTAATGGCAAAAGTCTGGAATAAAAAAATATTCAAATATATTCATGAACAGGTAAATAAAGCTTCAAAAGAACTTGCTGAGGAGAGAGGGGCCTGCCCGGATGCTGCTGAATATGGCTACCAAGAGAGATTTTCAAATAAAACTGCAATCGCTCCAACAGCATCTATATCTATTATTTGTGGAGGTGCTTCTCCAGGGG